>NZ_VIRS01000012.1 GCF_006912135.1 Cryptosporangium phraense
CTGGCGGGCGGCGGCCTGGCGGGCGGCGGCTCGTTGAGCGGCTTGGCGGGCGGCGGCTTGGTGCAGGGGGTGCCACTGGGGTGGGGCGAACCGGGTCTCCGGGGGCGGCGGGACGTCCCACGTCTCCCCCCACCCACCGGCCCGTCCCTGGTCATAACCCCCAGACCGCGCCACCTCCCACTCACTGGCCCCACCCCACGGCGACCAGTCGTCATCCGCCACCGCGGCCCGCCCCGAGCAGCACAGCAGCACGACGGCCAAACACACCGCCCGCGCCACCGACCCACCCATACAGTCATGAAAAACCTTTTCGTCCCGATTTACCGGAACCAACACGCTGAACCAGCGCAATGACCACATTGACCACCACCGGCGCCACGGTCAGCCCCACCGCGATCAGCACCCACCGCAACGCCGGCTCGGGCCGAGGATCCCGCCAATCCTGGCGCCACGAATTCGCCACCACCGCCCCGTGATAGACCGCCGCCACCGACCCGCACCCCACCGCCCCACCCAGCGACGCGCACCGCGTCACCAGCGCCCGCCCGAACGCCGCATCGATCGCCGCACGCGCCCACGGCCCCAGCGGCAACCCGACCCGTGCGGCATAACGCAGCAGGTCATAGCCCAGATCATGGGCCCGGCAGGCCCGCGAGAAGTCGTAGCGCGTCGCGCCCGTCGGCGCCGAGCACGCCCCGCGGGGCGACGCCCACGTCGACCCCGACCGCACCGGCCAGTACCCCATCACGGCCTCGAAATCGGCCGGCACCACGAACCGTCCGCCGCCGGTCAACGCCTCGACCGCCGCCCCGGCCGGCGTGTCCCGCCGAGCCGGCGGACCCGCCGTCGCCGCGTCACCGCACAGCCCGCAGGCCAGCAGCACGAGCAGCACCACCGTCCACAGTCGCCGCATCGGACCCGCTCCTCCCGGCAGCGACCGACCGCTGCCGGGACGAAGAGTGCGGAGTCGAGCGGGTCCGGATCGTCGGGCCCGGGAGCGATCCGGGCCGTCGCTCCCCCGCATGACGCGAGCCCGATCTCACCCGCCGGGACCAGCCCGGACGTGGTCCGGACGTGGTCCGGACGGGCACGGCCGGAGCAACCCGGGGCGAACCCCCGGACGACGTCATACCGAGGTATCCCTCGATCGCCCACCGCGGTATGACGACTCGCCCCACCCCGCCGCCCTACGCTCGGCGACGTGCGCTGGTTACCGCCCGACCGACCGAGCCGCCGAGACGTCGTGCTCGCCGCCCTCTGGACGGTCGTCGCGGCCGGCGTCTGCTTACCGATCGCGCTCGCCTCGACGCCCTCCAGCTACGACGTCCGTGGGGAGCTGCTGTTCGTCGCGGCGGCCCAGACCGTGCCGTTCTGGCTGATGCGCCGGTATCCGTCGCTGGCCTGGTACACGGCCGTCGCGGTCGCGATCCTGCTGCCCGAGCGGTACGACGTGCTCCTCGCCGACCCCTGGCCGTGGCCACCGCTGTTCGGCATCACGTTGTTCATCGCGTTCGCCAACATCTGCGCCCGGACGCCCCGCCGCGCCGCCGCCGGGGCCTGGATCACCGCCGCGTACCTGTTCTGGGTCTACTCGATCCCCGACCAACGCCCGGGCTGGCTGATCGCGCTGGCGGCGATCGCGGTCCTCGTCGACGTCGTCCGGATGCTGCGGCGGACCAGCCGGGCGCTCGGGCGGGAGCGGAGGCTCAGCGAGGACGAGAAGGCGCGCCGCACGATCCTCGAGGAACGCGCCCGGATCGCCCGCGACCTGCACGACGTCGTCGCGCACCACATGTCGATGGTCGTCGTGCAGGCCGAGACCGCGCCGTACCGGATCGACGGGCTCTCCCCGGCCGCGACCGACGACTTCGCCGCGATCAGCCGGACCGCCCGGGAGGCGCTCAACGAGGTCCGCGGGCTGCTCGGGGTGCTGCGCAGCGACGAGATCACGTCCGACCTGCGTCCTCAGCCCGGCCTGCACGATCTCGGCGAGCTGGTGGGCACCGCGCGGAAGGCCGGGGCCCGGGTCGACGTCGTCGAACAGGGACAGCGACGGCCGCTGCGGCCGGGCGTCGACGTCGGCGCGTACCGGATCGTGCAGGAGTCGCTGGCCAACGCGGCCCGGCACTCCCCCGGCGCCCCGATCCGGGTCGCGGTCACCTATTCCGACGACGCGGTCGAACTGGCGATCGTGAACGCGGCCCCGGCCGGGCCGACTCAACGCACCGGCGCGGTCGGGCACGGGCTCACCGGGATGACCGAGCGAGCGACGGTCGTCGGTGGCACCCTCCAGGCCGAGCCGACCCCGGACGGCGGCTTCGCCGTCCACGCCCGCCTCCCGGCCGGAGCGCTCCGGTGACCCGGATCGTCGTCGTCGACGACCAGGCGATGGTCCGCCAGGGCTTCGCCGCGTTGCTCGACGCCCAGGCCGACTTCACCGTGGTCGGTCAGGCCGCCGACGGCGCCGAGGCACTGCGCCTGGCCCGTCGCGTCCAGCCGGACGTCGTCCTGATGGACGTCCGCATGCCGAACATGGACGGGCTGGAGGCAACGCGACGGATCCTCGACGGCGGGAGTACGGAAGCCCCACGGGTCCTGATGCTGACGACGTTCGACCTGGACGACTACGTGTACGCGGCGCTCCGGGCCGGAGCCAGCGGGTTTCTCCTCAAGGACGCGCCGATGGCGGACCTGGTGCAGGCCGTCCGGGTGGTCGCGGCCGGAGAGGCGCTGCTGGCGCCGAGCGTCACCCGGCGGCTGATCGCCGACTTCGCGCGCCGGCCGGCGACGCACCGGGCGCGCCCCGACCGGCTCCGGGTCCTGACCCCGCGGGAGTCCGAGGTGCTGACGCTGATCGCGCGCGGGCTGTCCAACGGCGAGATCGCCGACGCGCTGGTGGTCGCCGAGCAGACGGTCAAGACCCACGTCGGGCGGATCCTGGCCAAGCTCGACCTGCGCGACCGGGCCCAGGCCGTCGTACTCGCGTACGAGACCGGGCTGGTCGAACCGGGCGCCTGAACCTTCAGGCCGTCCCGGCGGCTGCCGATGGAACACCGACGGGCCGCCTCACCGAGACGGCGGCCTCGGTGTGTCCGAGGAGGGGCCGTGGAGAAGCGTCGTGCGCTCGCCGTCACGATCGCCGTCTTCGCCGCGGCCTACTACGCGATCGCCGTGTTCCTGGCCCACGGCACCTCGGCGTTCGCCCCGGTCGCCTCGGTCGGCGGAGCGCTCGCGTGCTACGCCGCGGCGGCCGGGGCCGGCTGGGCCGCCCGGCGCGCGGTCCGGACCACCCGGCGCGGGTGGGCCGCGGTCGGGGTCGGCCTGGCGATGTGGGCGACCGGCAACTCGCTGAGCTTCGCCTGGTACCTCAGCGGCAAGGAGGGCTACAGCCACGTCGTCGACTTCCTGTACCTGTCCGCGATCCCGATCCTGCTCTACGGGCTGACGTCGCTGCTGGCCGCTCAGCTCCCGACCGTGCCGTACCGGATGCTGCTCGACGGCCTGATCATCGCCGGGTCGCTGTTCGTGGTGAGCTGGGGCGCGGTGCTCGGGCAGGTCGCGCACGAGGAGAAGGCCGACGTCAACTGGGCGATCGCGATGGCCTATCCGATCACCGACGTGGTGATGGCCAGCGTCGTGCTGCTCGTGCTGTCGGCCGCCGAGCGGGGTAACCGGGCCTCGCTGGGCCTGCTCAGCGCGGGCTTCCTGCTCACCGCGGGCGGCGACGTCGCCTACGCGCTGCTCGACCGGCTGGGCAACTACAGCAGCAACGGCGTCGTCAACCTGGTCTGGTTCGTCTCCTACGAGCTGATGATGCTCGGTGGCGTCTGGGCCGCGACCGGCACCCAGCGGACGCCCGAGCGGGTCGAGTTCCCGCAGTACACGTTGCTGCCGTACATCCCGTTCAGCCTGGCGATCGGCACCGCGGTGACGGTGGTCTTCCTGCCCGGCGGCCTGGGCCCGGTGATCGTCGTGACGACCGCGTCGCTGGTGATGATGGTGCTGGGGCGCCAGCTCATGACGGTGCGGGAGAACGTCACGCTGAACGCCCGGCTGGAAGCGCTGGTCGCCGAGCTGCGTCAGCGCGAAGAGGAGCTCGAGCACCGGGCGTACCACGACGCGCTGACCGAGCTTCCGAACCGGGCGC
This sequence comes from Cryptosporangium phraense, assembly GCF_006912135.1. Lineage (NCBI taxonomy): Bacteria > Bacillati > Actinomycetota > Actinomycetes > Cryptosporangiales > Cryptosporangiaceae > Cryptosporangium > Cryptosporangium phraense. The sequence continues at coordinate 4,148 of NZ_VIRS01000012.1, forward strand.
TGTTCCACTCCCGGGTGGAGGACGCGATCGCCGCGCACGACGGGAACGTGACCGTGCTCTACGTCGATCTGGACGGGTTCAAGGCGGTGAACGACCGGTACGGGCACGGCGTCGGGGACGCGCTGCTGGTTCTGGTCGCCGACAAGCTCCGCACCTGCGCCGGATCGGCTCGCCAGGTCGCCCGCCTCGGCGGCGACGAGTTCGCGGTGCTGCTCCCGGCGACGACCGACCCGGCCGACGGCACCGCGCTGGCGTCCCGGATCGTGTCGTCGATCGGCGCGATCAGCGACGTCGACGGGTACCCGGTGACGATCGGGGCCAGCGTCGGCGTCGCGGTCAACCAGAGCGACGGGCGGGTCGGCGAGCTGCTGCGCGCCGCCGACCTGGCGATGTACGCGGCGAAGATCGAGGGCAAGGGCCGGTACGCGCTGGTCGGGTCGGCGGTCGGGGCGATCGATCAGGCCGCGGTGAGCTCGGCCGCGCCGAACGAGACGTGGAAGCGCGCGCACCAGATCGAGACGCTGGTCAGCGTCGTCAAGTCGGCGTCGTCGGGCACCGGGTAGTTCTGGTTCCCGAGGTTGCCCTTGAGCGGCCCGAGCTCGACGTGTTTCCCGTCGTCGAACACCCGCCAGCCGGACGTCCCCGGGATGACCTTCGCGTCGGTGAGCCAGACCCGGACGTCCGGGCCGTCGGAGGTCTTCAGGTTCTCGATCCGCAGGACCCGGGAGCCGTCCGGCAGGCGGAGGATCGTGACGGTTCCGCTGGTCTCGTGCTCGTGGCTGATCAGCCGGCCGCGGGCCAGGACCGTCGTCGTCGCCGCCGTCGGCTCGACCGCGCCCGCTTCCGGGGACGGCACCGCGGGGGCGGCCTCGGAGACCGTCGTGTTCGTGAACGCGCGCCAGGGTTCGAACAGGGCCAGCGCCGCCCCCAGACCCAAGCCGACGATGGCGACGAACGTGTACAGCAGCGGCCGACGCACCGGCTCTCCTCTGTCGTAGGCGGCGAAGTTCCTCGACCGTATCGACGCCGGGCACCGCGGCCCGTCAGCTGGACGACGTTCGCACGATCACGCTGCCGACTCAGCCGGCCGACAGCTCGGTCACGACCAGGCCGGGTGTGTCCAGCGCGGCCAGGCAGGCGCGGTAGCCGTCGCCGGGCTGCAGCGTCCGCAGGGTGGTGCGGGCGGGCAGATCGGCCCGATGAGCCCGCACCAGCGCCGGCGGGTCGTCCGGCGAGGTCACGACGACCTCGGTCAGCGCCACCCGCAGACCCTCGCCGGTGGCCTTGAGCACGGCTTCCTTGCGGACCCAGTAGGTGACGAGCTCGCCGTCCTGGTCGGGCGCGAGCACCAGATCCCTGACGTCAGGCCGATCGGTGATCTCCTCGACGTCGACGCCGAGCGGGCCGGTGCGGCCGATCGCCACCGCGACCCGGTCGCCGGAGTGCGAGACCGAGCACTCCCAGCCGTCGGCGGGCAGCGTCGGGCGGCCGTGCGGGCGGTCGCAGTCGGGGCAGGCCCGGCTGATCGGGAGCGCCCGCGGCTCGACGCCCAGGTGTGCACCCGCGACCAGGCGTAGCAGGCTCGCCGCGACCGTGAACCGGGCCCGGTCTTCGTTCTTCCGGTAGGCCTCGGCCCGGCCCCGCTCGATCGGGTCGAGCACGGACGGGTCGGGCCCGGCCCCGGTGAGGGGCCGGGCCCACCAGACCTGGCACTCCCCCGGTGGCAACCGGGGAATCAGCACTTCGAGGGGTCGGCGACCGTCGTCGTGGTGGCGTCGGGGCGGCCGTAGGCCTCGGTGGTCGGGGCGTCGGTGGCGCCGATGCCGGCCGGCAGGTCGAGCGTGCGCTTCGGCGTCGGGGACGCCTTGGCCGACGGCGAGGCCGACGACTTCTTCGTCGTCGTCGTGGACCGCTGCTGGCCGCCGCCGGAGCCCGAGTACATGTAGACGCCGGTGCTCTGGGTGCCGGACTGCAGGTCGACGCCGCTGACCGTGGTGACGTGGCCCTGGATGTCGGTCAGCGTGACCGTGAACGGGCCGCCGCCGGCGCCGTTGTTCGCGACCCAGTACCCGTCGCCCTGGCGGGAGAGGCTCTGGCCGTTGACCTTGACGCTGGTCAGCTCGTTGCCGTGGTTGATCGGCAGGATCGCCAGGTAGTACTCGTTGACGTCGTTCATCTTGAACTTGAGCGGGCCGGGCACCGCCGGGTTCGCGACCGCGCGGTAGGTGACCGGGACGTCGCCGGCGTCCGGGTCGGCCAGGCGCGAGAACGCCTTCTCGCTCATGTCGATGTGGCCGACCTCGCACGGACCGCAGGAGTCGATGACCTGCACCCGGACCGTGTTGCCGTTCGGACCGGTCACGTTGAGGTAGGTGCCGCAGGCCGCGCCGTTGTCGAATTCCTCGAGCGCGAGCGCGACGTACATGCCGTCGGCGGGCGCGCCGTCGTACGAGCAGCCGGAGCCGCCCGACGCCTCGAGATCGAAGAACGTGGTGTGGCCGGAGTGCGATTCACCGGGTTGGGGTACCGCTGCGGGTAATCCCATTGCTACTGTGCGTACCTCGGCGGCGCAGGCGGCCTCGGACAAGCCCTTCATCGCGCCGACCACCAGGATCACCGAAGCGAGCACGGCCACGCCGATGAGCGTGGGTGCGCCCCACGCGAGCCACGTGCGCTTCTTGCGCCGCTTGCCCTTGTGGTGTTCGTGTTGCTGCTGTGGCGGTTCTAAGTCCAACGGAGTCACGTCCAGCGAGCCCTTTCATTCCCCCGGCGGACATCCTGCCTCACGAGTCCAACCCTGGCTACGGAGGCCTCCCAGGAAACCCCAAGCTTTCAGGTACTCATAAGTTGCCGTGCGCAACTCAGCGATAGGTCACCTGGTCGTCCGGGAGGTGGGCGTGCTCGTTGAACGAGATCAGCGCGGCGCCGCCGCGGCCGGCGACGATCTTGGTGATGCCGCCGTTGATCACGACTCGGTGGAGCGCCACGCAGCCCGACGGCGGCAGCGACAGGAGGTCGGCGCAGATCGCGGTGATCACGCCGCCCGACGTGAAGACGGCTCCGGCGCCGCCCTGGCCCAGGGTCTCCAGGAACTCGGCCAGCGCGCGCCGGGCCCGGCCGGCGAACTCCGCCCACGTCGGCAGGCCCTCCGGCGTGACCGCGCCGGAGATCCACTGCTCCAGGGCCCCGTCGAGCACCGCCTGGAACTCCCGGGACGACGTCGGGAGGGGGCCGTCGCCGAGAGCGGCGGCCAGGCCGAGGTGGTCATACTCGTCGAAGCGGTCGTCGACCGCGAAGTCGGTCGGCAGCCCGGCTGCCTTCAGGCAGAGCTCCGCGGTGTCCCGCTGCCGGCTCAGCGTCCCCGAGACCGCCCGGTCGATCCGGACGCCCCGGGCAGCGAGCGCGGTGCCGACGGTGCGGGCCTGGACCCGGCCGAGGTCGGAGAGCGCGTCGTACTCGGCCGCGCCGAACGAGGCCTGACCGTGCCTGATCAGGTGGACGACGGCCATCAGCGGGCGATCTTCCCGGCCCGCTGGATCAGGTAGTTGACCGTGATCCAGAACTGCCGGAACGCCGGGTTCCGGGTCTGCTTGTGGTGGTACCGGTAGTAGATCTGCTGGGCGATCGCGGCCAGCCGGAACAGCCCGAACACCTCGTAGAAGGCCCAGTTCCCGGCGGGCAGCCCGGCCCGGTCGCAGTAGTACTCGACGACCTCGTGCCTGGTCGGCATCCCGGGCAGGTGCGTCGGCTGCCGCCGGGCCCGCTGGGACAGGTACGGGTCGTCGTGCTGGATCCAGTACGCCAGCGCCCCGCCGAGGTCCATCAGCGGATCGCCGATCGTCGCCATCTCCCAGTCCAGGACGCCGACGACCCGCAACGGATCGTCCGCGGCCAGCACGACGTTGTCCAGCCGGTAGTCGTTGTGGATCAGGCACGACCGGACGTCGTCGGGCTGGTTGTCGGCGAGCCAGGACATGAGCCGCTCGGCCTTCGGCACGTTCCAGGTGCGGGCCTTGCGGTACCGGTCGGACCAGCCGCGGACCTGCCGTTCGACGTACCCGGCCCCGCGCCCGAGGTCGGCCAGCCCGGCCGCGTCCGGGTCGACGTCGTGCAGCTCGACGAGCGTGTCGACGACCGTGAACGCGAGCGTGCGGGCCTGCACCGGATCCAGCTGGACCTCGGGCGGGAAGTCCTTGCGGGGGATGATCCCGTTCAGCCGCTCCATGACGTAGAAGTCCGCGCCGATGACCGCGGGGTCGTCGCAGAACGCGACCATCCCGGGGACGTACCGGAACACCGGCGCGAGCTGCTTCTGGACCCGGTACTCGCGGCCCATGTCGTGCGCCGACGACGCTTTGCGCCCGGCCGGAGGGCGGCGGAGGATCAGGTCCCGGTCGGGGTAGCGCAGCAGGTAGGTCAGGTTCGACGCGCCACCCGAGAACTGCCGGACCTCGGGCCCGCCGGCTAGGCCGTCGAGGCCGTCGACGCGCTCGGCCAGCCACTTGTGCACGGCGGCGACGTCGAAGGCGTCCTCGCTGCGTACCGCTCTGTGATCCACCACGGTACGAGACGGTACCGGACTATGTCTCACCCCTTCTCCGCTCCGCCGGTCAGACCTTCGACGAGCAGCCGCTCCCCGGCGAAGAACAGCGCGACGATCGGGGCGGTGAGCAGCACCGAACCGGCCATCAGCACGGTCGTCGGGATCTCGATCGTCCCGGCCAGCTGGGAGAGCCCCAGCGACACGGTCCACCGGTCCTGCCGCTCGACCAGGAACAGCAGCGCGAACAGGTACTCGTTCCAGGCGATCATGAATACGTAGAGCGCGGTGGCGGCCAGCGCCGGACGGGACAGCGGCAGCGACACCCGCCAGATCACGCCGAGCCGCCCGCACCCGTCGAGCTGGGCCGCCTCCTCCAGGCTCACCGGGATCGTGTCGAAGTAGCCGCGCAGCATGTAGAGCGTCACCGGGACGGTCTGCGCCACGTACACCAGCACCAACGCGACCAGCGATCCGCGCAGCCCGAGCCGGCTGAGCACCACGTAGAGCGGGATCGCCAGCACGATCGCCGGGAACAGGTAGATGGCCAGGAACAACGCGTCGACCTGGCGCCGTCCGGCGAACCGCAGCCGGGTCACCGCGTAGGCACCCGGGATCGAGACCGCCAGCGTGACGACGACCGTGGCCACCGAGACCGCCGCGCTGATCTCGATGAACCGCACGAACCCCTGCCCACCGGCGTCGACCGACTTCAGCACCTCCCGGTAGGCACCGAGGTTGAAGCCACCGGGCGCGAGCGACCCGGGCGAGAGCTGCACGTCCTGGATCAGCCGGAACGACAGCAGCACCATGTAGTAGAAGGGGAACAGGCTGACCACGGTCAGGAAGACGATCGTGACCCAGCGGAGCACCCCGAACGTGACGTTCTCGACCCGGTCCCGATTCATCGCGGCCTCACCAGCCGCAGGTACACGCCGACGAACAGCGCCAGCGCCACCGCGAGCACCAGCGCCTCGGCCGACGCCGCCCCGATGTCGCCCCGCGACGTCAGGAAGTCGTAGACCCGGACGCTCACCACCTCGGTGCCGGAGCCGCCGCCGGTGAGCAGGTAGACGTCGTCGAACTTGGTGAACGTGAGCACGAACCGGAGCACGGTGAGCACCGCGATCACCGGCAGCAGCTGCGGCAGCACGACGTGCCGGAACCGCTGGGTCAGCGTCGCGCCGTCGACCAGCGCGGCCTCCTCGAGGTCGCGGGGCAGCGCCTGCATCCGGGCGAGCAGGAACAGGAACGCGAACGGGAAGTACCGCCAGCCTTCGAACACGATCACGGTGATCAGCGCGGTCGGCACGTGCATCCCGAGGAACGTCCCCGAGACCTGGTTGAGGAAGTCGACCGGCCGGTCCCAGCCCAGCAGCTTCGTGCCCCAGGCGTTCAGGACCCCGTACTCCGGGTTGAGCATCGTCTGCCAGACGAACGTCGCTCCGACGACCGGCGCGATGTACGGCAGCAGGAACGACGCCCGGACCAGCGTCCGGCCGCGGAACGGCCGCCGGACGGCCAGCGCGGCGGCCAGCCCGAGCGCGATCGAGAGGCCAACGCCGAACACCGTGTAGGCGACCGTCGTCCAGAGCGTGTCCCAGAACCCCGGGCTGCCGAACACCCGCTCGATGTTCTGGGTGGTGAAGCTGCCGAACAGGCCCTTCCGACGCAGGTCGATCACCCGGACCCGCTGGAACGCCAGCAGCACCGTCCACAGGATCGGCGCGACGACCACGACCAGGACGATCGTCAGCGTCGGCGCGAGCAGCCCCCAGCCGGTCCGGGTCTCGCCCCGGCTCACTCGAGGCTCTTCTTGATGTCGGAGATCTGGTCGTCACACCGTTTCGCCGCCTCGGACGCGTCGATCTGGCCACTGGTCAGCGCGTTCACGGCCTTGGCGACCGGCAGTTCGCCGAGCGCGGCCCCGACGAGCTTGCCCTGGCCCTGCTCGATGCCCCAGCGGTCGAACGTGTCGACCGAGGAGACGAGCTGGTCGACGAGCGCGGCCGGGTACACGGTCGCGAGCGGGGCCTTCTTGTCCACCCCGGCCGGCAGCTTCCGCCAGGCGTCCACGTAGGCGTTCTTGTTCGAGGAGTCACCGGTGCGGACCGGCACCTTCCCCTCGGGGGCCTGGCCCAGCCAGCGGGTGTAGCCGCTGGACATCATGAACTGCACGAACTTCTTCGCGTCGTCGGTCTGCGCGGTGGCGCTGATCGCCCACGACACGACCTCGCCGAACTGGGCCGGCTTCGGTGAGTCGGTGCCCTCGATCGCGGTGACGACCCCGGTGTTCTTGGCCAGGAACGTCGGATCGGACTTGCACTGCGGGCAGTTCGGGAGCGCGTCGGCACGCAGCCCGGCGAGCTCGTCGAGCAGGAACGAGGACCAGATCACCATCGCGGCGCGGCCGGAGAAGTACGTGGCCCGGGTCGAGTCGACGCTCTGCGCACCTTTCACCGAGCCGCTGGAGATCAGATCCTGATAGAACGAGAACGCGTCGACGCACTGCTTGCTGCCGATCGTGACCTTCCCGCTGTCGTCGACCATCTCGCAGCCGTTGCCCAGCGCCAGGTGCTCGAACGTCTGCGCGGTGAACGCGTCGTTCGCGACGGTCGCCGACGTGATGCCGACCTGCCCTCCGGTGGTCAGCTTGCGGGCCGCGGCGGTGATCTTCCGGTAGGTGTCGGGCGCGTCGAGCCCGGCTTTCCGGAAGAGGTCGGTCCGGTAGAAGAGCAGCTGCGCCCACGCGTCGCTCGGCACGCCGAGCGGCTTGTCGCCGTCCTTGGTCAGCGTCAGCGCGCGTTCGTTGAACGTGTCCGTCCCCAGCACTTTGAGGACGTCATTCGCCGCGCCGGTGTCGAGCAGCTCGTTCGCGTTGAGTGACCACAGTGCGGAGAGCGGGATCGCGCCCATCACGTCCGGGAGGTCGCCGCCGGCCGCCGCGGCCGTGATCAGCTTGCTGAACTGGTTCTCGTCGATGCCGACGTACTTGACCTTGATACCGGTGCTCTTGGTGAACTCCGCGATCACCTTCTGGGTGGCGGCCACCCGGTCGGCCTGGTTCTCCAGGCTCCAGACCGTCAGCGTTCCGTCGTCGTCCGACGAGTCGTCGCCGGAGCAGCCGGCCAGCATCGTCGCGCCGAGTAGCGCGGCCAGCAGGGTGGCGATCCAACCGGGGCGGGTCATCAGTGGGTCCCTCCTCCAGGCGCTGAAGTCCACTCAGAATCCCACCGATGCGTGGATTTAGCTGCTAGTAACGCAGATCGCGCCGAAACCGGATGAGTGGTGCGTCTTAGCCTGTCACGAGCGGAGAACACGCGGTGACGGGAAAGAGTCGCAGCTGTAACGCGCGTCTCAATGGGGTTGACAGTCCTGAATGGAAGCATCCTTGTCGCCTCAACCGTCACTTTGCTAGCGTCCGCCCGCAGGACAATTCCGGGTCGGTTCTGCATCAACGCAACCTCCGGCGCACCGTCAGGTGCCGACCCGGGCCCGTCGGTGCGAGGTGCGATGAAGTTCCGGAGCCGGTCCGTCCTGGCAAAGCTCGTGTCCCTTCTCGCGCTGCCGCTGATCACGCTCGTGGTGCTGTGGGCGATCGCGGCCAGCGTCGCGCTGTCCGACGCGGTCACGCTGCTCGCGGTTTCCGGCCGCTCCAACGAGATCGGCTTCCCCGGCGCGACGCTCGCCGAGGCCCTGCAGGTCGAGCGCAAGATCTCGGTCGTCGACGTCGGCGCGGGCCGGCGCAACAGCGCCGAACTGACCGCCGCACGCAAGACCACCGACGCGGCCTACGCCGATTTCCAGCGGAAAGCGCTGGACAACCGGTACTCCGACGATCTGCGCCCGGAGCTCGACGCGGTGGTGGACGCGGCCAAGGAGCTGCCCGACCAACGCGCCTGGATCGACACCGGCGCGAGCCCCCGGATGACCGTGGCCGACTACTACAGCGGGCTGATCCACAAGATCTTCACCACGCTGTACGCGCTGGGGGCGGTCCACGAGCCGGGCCGCGGGCACCGCAGCGACGGCCTGCTGGAGTTCGGCGAGGCCGCCGAGATCTTCAGCCAGGAGACCGCGATCGTGGCCGGTGCGCTGGCCGCCGGGAGCTTCCAGCCCGACGAGTACGACCGCACGGTCAGCCTGATCAACACCCGCCGGTTCCTGCTCGTCAACGTGCAGCAGAAGTACCCGCCCGAGGAGCAGCGGACGCTCGCCGCGCTCGACGATCCGTCCGAGAACCGACGGCTGTCCGACATGGAGGACACGATCATCCGGGACGGCAGCCGCACCAGCCGTCCGCCGATCGACGCGAGCGAATGGGACACCACCACCACCGCGGTGACCAAGGCCTACGCCGACTTCAGCCGGGAGTCGGCCCTGCGGTTCACCGAGTTCCTCAAGCCCACCGGGTACCGGACGATCGCGCTGCTGGTCATCGCCGGTCTGCTCGGCCTGATCGCGGTCGTCGTGTCGATCCTGGTCTCGATCCGGATCGCCCGCTCGCTCGTCGCCGAGCTGGTCGGCGTCCAGCGGTCGGCGCAGAACCTGGCGTCGGTGGAGCTGCCCGCGGTCGTCCGGCGGCTGCGGGCCGGTGAGAGCGTCGACGTCAGCGCCGAAGTGCAGCCGATGAGCGGCTTCCGGATCCGGGAGGTCGAGAGCGTCGCGGCGGCGATGGACGCGGCCCGGTCGACCGCGGTCGAGGTCGCGGTGGAGGAGGCCGAGCTCCGCCGGGGCGTCCGCGAGGTGTTCCTGAACCTGGCCCGGCGCAGCCAGGCCCTGGTGCACCGCCAGCTGACGCTGCTCGACGCGATGGAGCGGCGGGAGAAGGACCCCGAGGAGCTCGAGGACCTGTTCCAGCTCGACCACCTGGCGACCCGGATGCGCCGGCACGCCGAGGACCTCATCGTGCTGTCCGGGTCGACGCCCGGCCGGGGCTGGCGCAACCCGGTGCCGCTGATCGACGTCATGCGCGGTGCGGTGGCCGAGGTCGAGGACTACGCGCGGGTGCGGGTGATCGGGGCGACCCGGGCGTCGCTGGCCGGGCGCGGGGTCTCCGACGTCATCCACCTGCTGGCCGAGCTGATCGAGAACGCGACGACGTTCTCGCCGCCGCACACGACCGTGCACGTGTCGGGCGAGCTGGTGCCGGCCGGGTTCGCGATCGAGATCGAGGACCGCGGGCTGGGCATGCCGGCCGACCAGCTGGACACGTTGAACGGGCGGCTGGCCGAGCCGCCCGAGTTCGACCTGCTGCACAGCGAGCGGCTCGGGTTGTTCGTCGTCGGGCAGCTGGCCCGGCGGCACGACATCAAGGTGCTGCTGCGCGGGTCGCCGTTCGGCGGGACGACCGCGATCGTGCTGTTGCCCGCGGCGATGGTGATCACGCCCGAGCAGGGCAGGCACCGGACGCCGCCGGTTCCGGCGTCGGAGCCGGAGGTGCCGCCGACGTTGAGCATCGCGCCGCTGCCGCCCGAGGGGGCGGGGGCGCCGGTCGGGGCGGGGCGTTCGGGTGGGTCGTTCGGGGCGGACGAGGCCGTGGCCGCGTTGGAAGCCTTGAATGTCGGCGATGCGGTGCCTGGGCTTTCTGGGTTGTCCGGGCTGTCCGGCTCGGTCGGCTCGGTCGGCTCGGTCGGCCCGGTCGGCCCGGCTGGCTCGGCCGGCTCGGTCGGCTCGGTCGGCTCGGGGGCGGAGCCGGTGACTCCGGCGCGTCCGTACGAGCCTGAGGTGTGGACGTCGGAGAACGCGTGGCAGCCTCGGCCGTCGTCGGAGCCGGTCTCGGAGAGCGACCCGATGATCGTCGCCGCCGAGGCAGCTGAGGCGAACTACGCGCTGCGCGCGGACTACGGGCCGTCCGCGCTGTCGACGGGCCCGAAGCACGCGGCCGACCCGTCCCGCGGCGGTGACTCCGAGCGCGGAGGCGACCCTCAGCGCGGGAGCGACCCGCAGCGCGGAGGCGACCCTCAGCGCGGGAGCGACCCTCAGCGCGGGGGCGAGCGGGAGCGCGGGGGCGACCCTCAGCGCGGGGGCGACCGCGGGGGCGAGCGGGAGCGCGGGGGCGAGTTGGAGTCGGCGGCCAACGGGGGTGCGCCGAACGGCGCGGCGCCGCCGCTGGCGCGGCGGGACCCGGGCGCGGGCTGGGAGCACCTGACGAGCCAGGGCCCGACCGGCCTTCCCCGGCGGGACCGATCGCGCCCGTCCGAGGCACCGCCCTCCCAGCAGCCGGCCCAGCCCGCCGACCCGGCGACGCCGGCCGCCCCCGGGAGCCCGGGAAGCCCGGCCGACCTCGGGGCGCCCGACCGCTTCGGGACGCCGGACGGCCTCGGGACACCCGACCGCCTCGGGACGCCGGACGGCCTCGGGACACCCGACCGCCTCGGGACGCCGGACGGCCTCGGGACACCCGACCGCCTCGGGACGCCGGACGGCCTCGGGACGCCGGACGGCGTCGGGGTGGCCGGGGACGGTCAGCCGGGCGCGGCGGAGGCGGGCGCGTATGTTCCGCCGCCCCGGGGCGTGCCCGGGACCGCGGGGTACGAACCGGTCGCCACGCGCGAGTCGGCGTTCCCCGAGCGGCCGGAACCGGCCGCCGAGGGTTCCGAGTCACCGGAAGCGACCCCCGGAGCCTGGGACGTGGACTTCCGGCCCCGAGGCGTGGCCCGCGCCCCGCTCGCCAGCCGAGGAGCCCCGGCGGAGACCGACCCCACCCCGGAGACGGACGAGCCGTCCGAGAAGGGCCTGGCCCGACTCGCCGCCGCGAACGGCTTGGGCACCCCGAACGGCTCGAGCACCCCGAACGGCTCGAGCACCCCGAACGGATTGGGCGGGCCGACCCGGATCCCGGAGACCACCACACCCCCGGCCACTCCGGGCGGTCTCCCACGCCGGGTGAGGCAGGCCAACCTGGCCGCTCCGCTCCGGGAGGGCACCGGGATCCCCCAGGCCCCGATCGAACCGACGACCACCCGCTCCCCCGAGGAGATCCGCGCGGTCATGGGCTCCTACCAGCGCGGCTCCGTGCTGGGACGAGAAAACGCGGCGCGTACCATCGCCGCGGACGAACCCCCAGAAGAAGAACCCGCGCCCACCCCAGACGACGGGGTACCGGCCGGCCGAGGCTCGAACACAGGCACGCTGGAGGGCGAGCGATGACACAGACGGCGAGAGCCACCGGGGAACTCAACTGGCTGCTCGACGACCTCGTCGACCGGGTGCCGCACGCCTCCCAGGCCGTGCTGCTCTCTTCGGACGGACTGATGATCGGCGGCTCCCGCGGGCTGAGCCGGGAGGACGGCGAGCACCTCTCCGCGGTCGCCTCCGGATTCCAGAGCCTCGCGCGCGGTGCCGGGCGCTACTTCGGCGGCGGAGCCGTCCGTCAGACAATCATCGAGATGGAGAACGCGTTCTTGTTCGTGACCGCCGCCGGCCGGGGTGCCTGCCTGGCGGTCCTGGGCGACGCGGAGTCCGATGTGGGGCTGATCGCGTACGAGATGGCGATGCTGGTGACGCGCGTCGGTACCTACCTGTCCACCTCACCGCGCTCGACGGCGCAGAGTCAGGTTGAAGGTGACCAGATGTGAGAGTCGGTGCGGGCGGCACGTGGTACGACGACGAAGCGGGTCCCATCGTCCGGCCGTACGCGATGACGCGGGGGCGCACTCGTCCGGCGCAGGAGCTGGACGTCGTCGCGCTGATCCTGTCGGTGCAGGACACCGTGCCGATCGGCTCGGGGTTCGAACCCGAGCACGCCCAGATCCTGGAAGCCGCCCTGCGTCCGATCTCGATCGCCGAGCTGGCGGCCCACCTCGACCTTCCGCTCGGGGTGGTCCGGATCCTCATCGACGATCTGGTCGGCGCGGGGTGCGTGGTCGTCCGGCCGGCACCGACTACGGCGGAGCTGCAGAGCCGCCGTCTCTTGGAGGCAGTGATCGATGGACTTCGAGCGATCTGAGACGCATGGCGGGATCGAGGTCCCGCTCGCGCTGAAGATCCTGGTCGCCGGGGGGTTCGGGGCCGGCAAGACCACGATGGTGGGGGCGCTGAGCGAGATTCCGCCGCTCTCGACGGAAGAGGTGCTGAGCGACGTCGGCATCGGCGTCGACGACCTCTCCGGCACCGACCGCAAAGAGACGACGACGGTCGCGATGGACTTCGGCCGGATCACGCTCAAGGACGATCTGGTCGTCTACCTGTTCGGGACCCCGGGCCAGGACCGGTTCTGGTTCCTCTGGGACGAGCTGTCGAGCGGAGCGCTCGGGGCGGTGGTGCTCGCCGACACCCGGCGGCTGACCGACTGCTTCCCGTCGGTCGACTACTTCGAGCGCCAGGGGACGCCGTTCATCGTCGCGGTGAACTGCTTCCACAACATCCAGGCGCACACGGTCAGCGACATCGCGGCGGCGCTCGACCTCGACCCGGGCGTCCCGGTCGTGCTCTGCGACGCCCGCGAGCGCTCGTCCAGCCGAGACGCGCTCATCCGCCTGGTTCAGCACGTGCTCCGGCTATCCATGTCCGCCGCTTAGGGCTTTCAGCGTCAGCGCGACCGACCGGTGGGACGCCAGGCGGGCGAGGGTCGTGTCGCCGGTGACGAAGCGGCGGAACACGTTCCAGGCCGGGGGCGCGGTCGCGATCGCGGTGTGGAACCAGGCCGCCCGGCGGCTGAACGCGGTGTGGAACGCGCGCCCGGCCCGCATCTCGGGGCCGAGCACCGTCTCGATCGCCGCCCGGTAGCCCGCGGTGGCGAAGCCGAGCTTGGACTCGGAGACCGCGCCCGCGACCCGCACGGCCGACGCCCCGGCCAGCGCCCCGGACCGCAGCGCGTACGAGATGCCCTCGCGCGTCCACGGCTCGAGCAGCCCGGCGGCGTCGCCGGCGACCAGCACCCGGTCGCGGAAGAGCGGCGAGTCCTCCGCGCGGCACCGGGTCAGGTGGCCCGACGATCGCAGCTCCGGCGTCCCGGTCAGGCCGAGCCGGTCGATGAACGCGGCCAGGTACTCGCGGGTCGCCGCGCCGTCTCCGCGGGCCGCGATGACGCCGACGGTCAGCGCGTCGCCCTTCGGGAAGACCCAGCCGTAGGAACCGGGCAGCGGGCCCCAGTCGATCAGGATCCGGCCCTTCCAGTCGCCCGCGGTCGGGTCGGGCCAGGCGAACTCGGTCTCCAGCCCCAGGTCGACCTGGTCGAGCGTCACGCCGACGTACGAGCCGGAGCGTCCGGACGTGCCGTCGGCTCCCACGACCGCCTTCGCCGCCACCTCACCGGCCGACGTGCGCAGCCGCATCGTGGCGCCGTCCGGCGTCCGCTCGATGCCGTTGACCGTGACGCCCTCTTCGAGCTTCGCCCCGGCGTCCAGCGCCGACGCGGTCAGGCGGGCGTCCAGCTCGTCGCGATAGACCAGGTCGATGATCGGCGCACCGGTGCGCCAGGTCCGGCTCAGCCGGCCGCCCAGCGTGAACGTGAAGCGGTCGATCGAGTCGCGGGCCGGGACGTCGAAGCCGGGCGGCAGCGCCGCCCGGGAGAGGCCGATCAGGCCTCCGCCGCACGTCTTGTACCGCGGGAGCACTCCACGCTCGAGCAGCACCACCCGGCAACCCGCCTCGGCGGCGACCCGGGCGGCGGTCGCACCGGCCGGACCCGCCCCGATGACGGCAACGTCGTAGGCCGATGCCCCGAATGTCATGCGCGCCACCGTACTCATGAGGCATTGTTCTCCGAACAACCGATCTAAAGATCGCTTGAGGTGCGCCCTAAGAGCGGCCCGTTCCGGGGTTTCGACCGGGAGGATCTGGGCCATTTTGTGGGCAGCGCATCGACCGACTCGGCAGCCAGCCCGGGTTCGGCGCGATGCGGGCTGGGGAAGGAGCGCCACGGTGCTGAGCAAGGAAGAACGTCGGCAGTTGTCGGCGATCGAAGCGTGGATCGCGGCAGACGACCCGGCCTTCGCGGCCGGCCTCGCCAACGGACGGCCCCGAGCACCCCGGAGGGATCGCCGCTGGCCACTCCAGGCGGTGGTCGCCCTGGCCACCGGGTTCGCCCTGTTCTCCCTGGTGGCCGGCCAGCCGATCGGGCTGGTGGTCGGAAGCGTCGTCGCCTGCGCGGCGGCGGTCGCCGACCAGCTCCGGGCCCGGCGACGGCACGGGTCGGCTCCGGCCGTCACCCGGCTGCGGGGCCGGGACGGCTTCCAGCCCTTCTAGGGCTCGGTCGGCAACGGACGCGTGTGCGTCCGCAGATCCTTCAAGAACGCGGCGACGCGCGGCCGGGCCCACGCCTGCTTCGCTCCGGCGGACGCCTGGCGCTCCTCGTAACCGGCCACGTTCGACGTCGTCACGACCTCGCCGGGCGTGACGATCCAGCCGCTCGGAAGGCTCGTCTTGTTCCGGGCGGCGGCGGCCTGGAGTTCGCCCGCGACCATGCCGGTGAAGTAGCGCTCGGGCGAGACGAGCGCGGCCAGCTCGCCCTGGCGGAGCGCGGCGATCGACCTCGGGTTGAGCTCGAAGCCGCCGGCCAGCCAGAGCCCGTGGGTGCGGCGCCGGATCGCGGCCAGGTTGTAGGCGTCGTCCTCCCCCGTGCCGAGGAACGCGAGCGCGTCGGGATGGGCGGCGACCAGGGCTTCCCAAGCCTTCCGGTTCGCCGCCGAGCCGGGCCCGGTGTCGAACGGGCCGAGCAGGGTGACGCCGCTCCGCTGCGCGCCGAACCGGTCCCGGAGGCCTCTGGCCCGGGCGTCGAGCGTGGCCGAGGACGTGCCGAGGACGACGGTTCCGCGGGAGCGTTCCGGGATCCGCCGGAGCATCGCGTTGGCGAGCATCGTCCCGAGCGCGTAGTCGTCGTTGCCCACCGCGAGCTTCACCCGCGCGGACCGGGCCGGCACGGCGTCGAGCGTCATCACCTCGACGCCGTCGTCGACCGCCTCGGCGAGCGGGCGGGCGAACCGCTCGGGCTGGCGGGTCGCCAGCGCCATCCCGGCCCCGGCGCGCTTGCGCAGCGCCGAGAACATCTTGACCTGCTCGGCGCTGTCGACGGCGGACGGCCCGGTGACGATCGACCGGACCCCGCCGACCCGATCGACCCCGGCCGCGTAGCCCAGCCCCAGCTCGTCGGCGTTCCGGTCGGGGACGACGAGCCCGACGGTCGGCAGGCCGGGGCCGCCGACCGGGGCACCGCTGCACGCCGTGGTCCCGGCGAGGATGAGGGTGACTAGGGCAGCCACGGCACGGTGCATACTCGTCAAAATAGGGTATAAGCTCTGATTTAGCCGCTAAGACCGGCGGCCAGTCTGCCGACGAAAGAACTATGCGGGCCCCGCTGCTCGAACGGCGTGCCGTCGCACGGCTCGCGGTGATCGGGTCCGTGCTCGGCCTGATGGCGCTCGCCGGTCTGGCGTTCTGGGGTACGTCGACCACCACCCGGGCGACCAGCCACGTCCGCGTGCTGAACGAGTACTCCGACCGGTGGGGCCAGGTCTTCGCCCGGATCAACCTCGAGCAGGACGCGGCCGAGGACTTCGTCCGGACCAGCAACGACGAGACCCGGGCCCAGCTGACGTCGGTCGTCGGCTCGGCCGGGCCGGCGCTGACCTGGCTGCAGACGCACGGGGACCGGGTCGAGCGGGAGTCCGCCGGGCAGGTGGAGGTCAGCTACCGGGGGTACACGTCGGTCCTGAAGAACCTGCTCGCCGCCGAGGCCTACGACGTCTCGATCGCGGAGCTGCACGTGATGGCGAACGAGGCCGACCTGAACGTCAGCACGCTGCGCGACGCGTCGTCGGAGGGGCTGGAGCGGCAGCGGGTCCAGCTGGCCGGATACCTCGACCGGGTCGAGCGGCGCAACGACCAGACGAGGGTCGTCTCGGCGATCGTGTTCGGGCTCTCGCTGACGCTGGTCGCGCTGTGCGGCGCGGTGCTGTTCCGGTACCAGCGCCAGGTGGAGCGCCAGGCCGACGACAACCGGCACGCGTCACTGCACGACGCGCTGACCGGGCTGGCCAACCGGGTGCTGTTCAGCGAGCGGATCGAGCGCGCGCTGGCCGGCGCCGAGCGCAGGCAGGAGCTGGTCGGGGTGCTGCTGCTCGACCTCAACCGGTTCAAACAGGTGAACGACTCGCTCGGGCACCACGTCGGCGACGCGCTGCTGGCCGAGGTCGCGGTGCGGATCGGGGTGACGATCCGGGACGCCGACACCGCGGCCCGGCTCGGCGGCGACGAGTTCGGCGTCCTGCTGCCCGACGTCGCGTCGGCCGAGGAGGCCACCGACGTGGCCGGGCGGATCAAGGCCGCGATCGAGGCTCCGCTGACCATCGAGGGCGCCCCGGTCGCGGTCGGGGCGAGCGTCGGCGTCGCGATCTTCCCCACCCACGGAATGGCCCCGACCGACCTGCTCCGGCACGCCGACTCGGCGATGTACGACGCGAAACGGAGCGGCCGCGGGGTCGTCGTCCACGTGCCCGACTATCCCGGGGTGATCGCCATTAACCGGGTCGCGAAGTCGCCTTAAGAGTAGGTCAAGTCACTCTGGGCCCCGCAGGACACTCAGACAGCTTGGGTACAGTTCCGGCGGACCTACGGTTGACGGCAAACGGAGGAAACGCACAGTGAGGTTCGCGGCTCAGCGGCGATTACCAGTAGTCGTCGTCACGGTCTTCGCTGTGCTGATCAGCGCCATAGTCTTCCTGCCCCGGCCCGCGCTGGCCGCGGACGACGACGAGGGCGGCACCGGCACGCTCCGCAAGAAGCTGGACGCCGCCGCAACCGGCTACAACAACGCCAAGGCCAAGGTCGCGGCCTCCCAGAAGCGTCAGAAGACGCTGATCAGCGAGATCGCCGTCACCGAGAAGCGCCTGGCCACGCTCACCGCGGACGCGCAGACCCTGGGCGCCGAGGCCTACAAGGGCGGGATGCCCGACCCGCTGACCGTGCTGGCGAACTCCGGCTCGGCCGGCGAGCTCATCGCGAAGGCGTCGTACGTCGACACGATGGCCCGGCAGACCAACACGACGCTGAAAGAGCTGCGCACCACCCAGACCACGTTGAAGAACCAGCGTCAGCAGGTCGAGCAGGAGCTCAAGGTCCAGCAGGCGCAGGAGAAGACGATGGCCAAGCGGCGCAGCGACGCCGAGCAGGCGCTCGTCGAGGCCGGTGGCGGGCAGTCGTCGGCCGGGTTCCTGAGCGGCACCTCGGCGGCCGCGCAGCCCGCGCCGCGCAACTCCGACGGCTCGTGGCCGGCGGAGAGCTGCAGCATCGACGATCCGACGTCCGAGGGGTGCGTGACGCCCCGGATGCTGCACACGTACAACGAGGCCCGCGCCGACGGCTTCACCCACTACACGCACTGCTTCCGGCAGGCCTCGTTCGGCGAGCACCCGAAGGGCCGGGCCTGCGACTTCGCCGCCGACGTGGGCGGGTTCGGCGGGATCGCGACCGGCGACTCGAAGGCCTACGGCGACCGGCTCGCGGCCTGGGGCGTGGACAACGCCGACCGGCTGGGCGTGCTGTACGTGATCTGGTTCAAGCAGATCTGGCTACCCGGCCAGGGCTGGAAGACGTACAGCGGCGACGGCACGCCGTCGGGCGACCACATGAACCACGTGCACATCTCAGTGCAGTAGGAGCTTGCGGACCTCGGCCGGGGGCATCGGGGTGCCGAACAGGTACCCCTGGCCGAGGTGGCAGCCGAGCTCACGCAGACGCTTCACCTGGACGTCGGTCTCGACGCCCTCGGCCGTGACGGTGAGGCGCAGCGTGCGGGCCAGTGACACCAGCGCGGCCACGATCTCCGCGTCCACGTCATCCACACCCGGGGGCTGCAGGCCGGCCACGAACAGCGACGCCAGCTTGAGGCTGTGCACCGGGAGCGACCGCAGGTAGGCGAGGTTCGAGTAGCCGGTGCCGAAGTCGTCGATCGCGATCCGGCAGCCGAGCGCGACCAGCTCGTGCAGCGTCTCGATCGGTGCCGGGCCCATCAGCGCGCTCTCGGTGAGCTCGAGCTGCAGCCGCTCGGGCGGTAGCCCGGTCTGCGCGAGCACGGTCCGGACCTCGTCGACGAACCGGGGGTCCTCCGCCTGCCGGGCCGCGACGTTGACGCTGATGAACGGCGGGTCGGACGTCAGCTCGGCCCAGGACTGAGCCTCCCGGCAGGCCTCCTCGAGCACCCACCGGCCGAGCGGGATGATCAGCCCGGTGTCTTCGGCGATGCCGATGAAGTCGTCCGGACGCATTGCGCCGTACCGCGGGTGGCGCCAGCGGACCAGCGCCTCCAGACCGCTCATCCGGGTGTCGGCGAGGTCGGTGATCGGCTGGTACTCCAGGTGGAACTCGCCCCGGGCGAGACCGCCCGGCATCGACGCCGACACCAGGTGACGCACGGTCTCGGCCTCACCGCGGGCCGGGTCGTACAGCGCCCAGCGGTTGCGTCCGTCGGCCTTGGCCCAGTAGAGCGTCGCGTCGGCGTGGCGCATCAGCTTGCTGCGGTCGGTGTCGGCGACCGGGCACTCGACGACCCCGATGCTCACCGAGACGCTCAGCACGTGCTCGGCGATGTGGCACGGCGCGGCCAGCTCGACCAGCAGCTTCTCGGCCAGCGCGGTCATCTCGTCCTGACCGCCGGACTGTTCGACCAGCACCACGAACTCGTCGCCGCCGAGCCGGGCCACCAGGTGCCCGCTGCGGTTGACGCCCCGGTCGAGCCGCTCGGCGACGGCCATCAGCAGCCGGTCGCCGATGTCGTGCCCGAGCGTGTCGTTGACGATCTTGAACCCGTCGAGGTCGATGAAGAGCAGGCCGAGGCGGGCGTCCTCCGGGGAGTCGGCGAACGCCTGCTCGATGCGCTCGGAGAACATCACCCGGTTCGGCAGCCCGGTCAGCGGGTCGTGCATGGCCTGATAGCGCAGCGTCGTCTGCAGCCGGTGCAGGTCGGTGACGTCTTCCCCCACCGCGACGACGTAGCCGGGCGAGCCGTCCTCGCCGGGCACCATCGAGACGGTCAGCAAGCCCCAGATCGCCTCGCCGTCCCGGCGCACGAACCGCTTCTCGACCCGGACGTGCTCGCGGCCGCCCTCGGCCAGCGCCCGGTAGACCTCGGCGGCCACGTCGGCGACGTCGTCCGGGTGCACCAGGCTGAGCACCGAGCGGCCGCGCAGCTCCTCGGCCGAGTAACCGAGCATCTCCGAGAGCGCTGGGTTGACGTCGAGCAGCGCGCCCTGGACGTCGCCGATGCCGATCGCCACCGCGGCCCCGCTGAACACGGCCCGGAAGCGCGCGTCGCTGGCCCGGAGCGCCTGCTCGGTGCGGGTGCGGGCGATCAGGTCGGCGCGCCGGATCGACTCCTGCTCGTCGAGCGTCACCTCGCGCAGCGCCCGGGTGTAGCCGGCCGCGAACGCTCCGATGACCGCCCAGGTGGCGGTACGGGTGAGCGACTCGCGGTCGAGCTCGGTCGCCAGCATGGCGATCGAGCGCTGCAGAGCGTCCACGCCGGTGAAGTGCGCCCCGACGAGGGCCGCACCGGCGCGCTCGGCGGTCGCGGTGTCGGGAGGTTCGGCGCGGACCGCGTCGCGGAGGCCGTCGACGAGGTCCTGCAGGAGCTGGGCCAGCTGAGCGTCGCCGACCGTCACGTAGCTGGTGTCGCCGATGGCGGCGGCCCATTCCTGGGCGAGGGCGGCGGTGGGATCCGGCGAGCCGGCATCCCGGAGGGCAGTCACCGGACGCGCCCCACGCCGGCGTACGTGGCCGTTCTCTCCGGTGGCGCCGTGGCCGGCCGGGACCCCGGATCGGGACGCCACCGCGGCACGAACACGACGCCGGGCTCGAGCAGCTCGAACCCGGCGAAGAAGCCCTCGATCGTGGCTCGGTCGCGGGAGACCAGGGGGTTGGCGCTGCGCGAGTACAGCGCCTCCATCTTGCTGCCGCGGTCGCCCTGCTGATCGGCGGTGCCGTGCGAGATCGCCAGGTAGCTGCCGGGCACGACCGCGTCCCGGTACCGCGCGATCAGGCCCCGCGGATCGTCGGGCACGAAGTGCAGCAGCGCCACCATGAGGACGCCGATCGGCTGGTCGAAGTCGAGCTTCGGGTGGGCGGCGGCGAGCACGGCGTCCGGGTCGGTGACGTCGGCCCGGACGATCGTCGCTTCCGGCACCTGCTCCAGAATGGACTGGCTGTGCGCGACGGCGACCGGGTCGTTGTCGACGTACACCACCCGGGCGTCCGCGGATTCGCTCAGCGCGACCTCGTGAACGTTACCCACGGTAGGAATTCCCGACCCTAAGTCGAGAAATTGCCGCACCCCGTTGGCGATCATGAACCGCACGGCCCGCCGGAGAAAGGCCCGGTTGGCCCGCATGTTCGCCGGCAATTCCGGGAGAATGCGAATGGCCTGCTCGGCCATCGCGCGATCGACCGCGAAATTGTGGGAGCCGCCGAGGTAGTAGTCGTAGACCCTCGCTGCGCTGGGACGTTCCGGCTCTACCTCGTGCTGCTCCACGGAGCTCACCTTACCGACCACATCGGTCAGTTGACCGGGGAATTGGCATGCGACGCACAAACCCCAGTGGTTTCTACAATTCGTCGACGCCACTCCGCGTCTCGTCGATCAGCAGAGTAGCGACGTCGCTCAGCGAGCCCCGTTTTCCGAGGGCCTCCCGCTGCCGATCCGCCGACGTACCGCGCTGCACCAGGTCGGCCAGGAGCGCCTCGACCGTGGCCGTGTCACCGTTGGCGTCCAGCGCCGGTCCGACGTGGTCGAGCAGCTGGCGGATCGCGTCCGGGGCCGGGATCGCCTCGGTGGTGTGCGGGCTCAGCAGTTCGCCGCTGAGGCCCGATCGGGCGGCCCGCCAGTTCGCCGCGCGCAGGATCTCCGGTCGATGGGGTTCCCTGGCCTCTCCGCGCTCGATCTCGTTCGCCGCGGTGACCACCAGCGCCCGGCCGAGCCCGGTGAGCAGCACGACGTCGTCCACCCGCGGGCACCCGTCGGTGATCCGCAGCTCGACGGTGGGGTACCGCGCCGACGGGCGGGCATCGAAGTAGACCATCCCGGGGTCCTTGATGATCCCGGAGTCGATGAGCGTCCGGACCGTCTCGTCGTACTCGGCCGCGGAGCTGAAGCCGTGGACCGGGCCCGCGGTGGGCCAGCGGGACCAGACGATCGTCCGGTAGGACGCGTACCCGGTGTCGGTGTCACCGAAGAACGGCGAGCTGGCCGACAGCGCGAGCAGGATCGGCAGCCAGGGCTGGATCCGGCCGACGACCGCTACCGCGAGGTCGCGATCCGGGACGCCGACCTGCACCTGGAACGCGCAGACCGCCTGCTCGCGGACGAGCTGCTGGTACTCGGCGGCCATCGCGCGGTAGCGCTCCTTGGGGTACACGCCCATCGGCTTGACGCCCGAGGCCGGCACCGTGCCCGAGGTCGCGACCGCGAGGTCGTGCTCGGAGGCCGCCTTGATCAGCGCCCGGCGGCTCATCAGCACCTCGGACCGGATCTGGTCCAGCGTGGTGCAGACCGGGGTCGCGGTCTCGATCGCCGACCGGAGCAGCTCGGCCTCGGGGTCGTGCTCACCGTCGTGCGGGCCGCCGCGCAGCAGCGCGAGCGCCTCCGGCACCAGGTCGCCGGTGTTCGGGTCGAGGACGTGGAACTCCTCTTCGACGCCGATCGTGGCGCCGACCGTACTGTGGTACTCCTCGGGCTCCGCGGGCTGCGAGACCCGTGCGGTGTCGCCGATCATGCCAAGCCTCCACGCGTGCTCTGGCCGCCGGTGTGGCGTCCCTGGCTGTCTCGCAGCCGGATCCAGCGGTAGCCGTATCCGCCGAGCGAGATCTTGCTCAGTGATGCGTCCACGGGCGGATAGTCCTTGTCTGCGAGTAATTCGTACGGATCGTTACCTGCATTCCCTAGTGCCGACAGATCAACCGTCACTTCCTCATCAGCGAGGTTGTGGAGGAACACCATCTTCCCGCGATCGGGCTGGTCGGCCTGGTGCGCGAGAACGTGGCGGGGCTTCGGCACGTCGACGACGCTGCACTCGCCGAGGCCGACCTCCGGGCACTGGCGGAGCGTCCGGATCATGCGTTCGAACCAGCTCAGCAGCGAGCGCGGGTTCTGCTGTTGGACGATGACGTTCGTGGTCTCCAGGCCGTCCTTGATGACGGGCCGGACCAGGTCCTGGCCCGTCGAGAAGCCGGCGTTGACGCCCGGCGTCCACTGCATCGGGGTGCGGATCGCGTCGCGGCCGGTGAGCGAGAGGTCCTCACCCATGCCGAGCTCCTCGCCGTAGCGGATGACCGGCGTCCCGCGGAGCGAGAACTGCATCGCGTACGCGAGCTCGATCCGGCGCCGGTCCCCGCCGAGCATCGACGCCATCCGACGCCGGATACCGCGGTCGTACAGCTGCATGTCCTTCTCCGGACCGAACGCGGCGAACACGTCGGCGCGCTGCTCGGCGGTGAGCTTGGAGAGGTCGACCTCGTCGTGGTTACGCAGGAACGTGGCCCACTGGGCCGCCTCGGGCAGCTTCGGGGTGTCGCGCAGCGCGTCCACGACCGGCTCGGAGTCCTGACGGGCCAGCGCGAGCATCAGGCGGGCGTTGAGCGCGAAGTCGAACAGCATGTGCAGGCGGTTGGCCGAGCCGCCCTCGTCGCCGAAGTACTGGCCGACCTCGTCCGGACCGACGTTCGCCTCGGCCAGGATCACCGCGTCGCCCCGGCGCCACTGCAGGTGCGAGCGGAGGTCGGTGAGGAACGTGAAGTCCTTGGTCTCGTTGGGCCTGGCCTCGATGACGAACGGGGCCGCGTCCATCCGGAACCCCGCGACGCCGAGCTGGACCCAGAACGCCGCTATCCGCTTGATCTCGTCCTTGACCTCGGGGTTCGCGGTGTTGAGGTCCGGCATGAAGTCGTAGAAGCGGTGGTAGTACCAGGCCTTGGCGGTGCGGTCGTAGGTCCAGGTCTCTTTCTGTTCGCCGGGGAAGACCATGCCTTCGTGGCGGTCCTTCGGCTCTTCGGAGGACCAGATGTACCAGTCGCGGTAGGGCGAGTCTTCGCTCTTGCGGGCGCTCTGAAACCACGGGTGCTGGTTCGAGGTGTGGTTCACGACCAGGTCGATGATGACCCGGATGCCCCGGTTGCCGGCCTCGTGGAGCAGTTCGGCGAAGTCGCCGAGCGTCCCGAGGCGGGGGTCGACCGCGTAGAAGTCGGCCACGTCGTAGCCGTCGTCGCGGTTGGGGGTGGGGTGGATCGGGTTGAGCCACAGGCACGTGATGCCGAGGCGCGCGAGGTAGTCGAGACGGCTGATCAGGCCGGGGAAGTCGCCCACCCCGTCGCCGTTGGAGTCTTGGAACGTCTCGACGTCACAGCAGTAGACGACCGCTTCGCGGTACCAGTGCTCGGGCATGGTCCGTCCATGCCCCGGTACGTCCGAGCCCAATCAGCGCTCGAGGATCGCCGTGACGCCTAGGCCGCCGGCGGCGCAGATGCTGATGAGCGCTCGGCCGCGGCCCCGTTCGGCCAGGAGCTTGGCCGCCGTGGCGACGATTCGGCCTCCGGTGGCCGCGAACGGGTGACCCGCGGCCAGCGACGAGCCGTTCACGTTCAGCTTCGTCCGGTCGATGGCGCCCAGCGGAGCGTCGAACTGCTTGGCGAACGTCGGGTCCTCCCAGGCCTTCAACGTCGCCAACACCTGGGACGCGAACGCCTCGTGGATCTCGTAGAAGTCGAAATCCTGCAGCGTGAGGCCGGCGCGGGCCAGCATCCGCGGGACCGCGTAGGCCGGCGCCATGAGCAGGCCCTCGTCGCCGTGGACGTAATCGACGGCGGCGGTCTCGCAGTGGGTGAACCAGGCCTGCACAGGGAGGTTCCGGGCCGCGGCCTGCGACTCCGACGCCAGCAGCACGGCCGACGCCCCGTCGGTCAGCGGCGTCGAGTTGCCCGCGGTCATCGTGTCGCCGAACACCGGCTTCAGCGTCGCGAGCTTCTCCTCGGACGAGTTCGGCCGCAGGTTCTGGTCGCGCTCGACCCCGAGATACGGCGTGATCAGGTCGTCGAAGAAGCCGCGGTCGTAGGCGGCGGCCAGGTTGCGGTGGCTGGCCGCGGCCAGCGCGTCCTGGTCGGCGCGGGCGATCTCCCAGGCCGCGGCGGTCAGAGCGGCGTGCTCCCCCATCGACAGCCCGGTGCGCGGCTCGGCGTTCCGCGGGATCTCCGGCACCAGGAACCCCGGCCGCAGCCGGGTCAGCAGCGCCAGCCGCTCGCCGAGCGACCGCGCGCGGTTGAACGCCAGCAGCGTCTGCCGGAGCCCCTCGTTCAGCACCAGCGGCGCATCGCTGGCGGTGTCGACCCCACCGGCGATCCCCCACTCGATCTGCCCGAGCGCGATCTTGTTCGCGACCAGGATCGCCGCCTCCAGACCCGTTCCACAGGCCTGCTGGAGGTCGTAGGCGGGCGTCCGCGGGTCGAGCGCGGTGCCCAGCACGGTCTCGCGGGTCAGGTTGAAGTCCCGGCTGTGCTTCACGACCGCTCCGGCGACGACCTCCCCCAGCGTCTCGCCGGCCAGCCCGAAACGGGAGACCAGCCCGGACAGCGCGGCCGTCAGCATGTCCTGGTTGGACGCCCGCGCGTACGGCCCGAACTGCCGCGCGAACGGAATCCGGTTGCCGCCGATCACACCAACCCGCTGAATGCTCATGGCGCTATCTTACCGGCTAGTAAGGTAGCGGCCATGCGCGATCGCTACCAGCAGCTCGTCACCTCGTCCCCGGGCCGGTTCGTCGCCCGCCGGGTCGGGCTCCCGCAGCCCCCGACGCTCCGCCGCTACCACCCCGGCGACCCGATCGCGCCCGGCCCGGTGGTGGTGGGGGGCACCGGCCGCCTGGCCAAGGTGATCGGCCCGCTCCTGACCACCGCCGGCGTGACCGTCCACGGCCCGCGGTCCGAGCCTCGTCCGGACAGCCCGCGCCCGCACGCGATGATCTTCGACGCGACCGGCGTCACCCGCAGCGAGGACCTGCACGCGCTGTTCGAGTTCTTCGGCCCTCGGGTCCGCTCGGTCGCCCCCAACGGCCGGATCATCGTGCTCGGCACCCCGCCGGAGGACTGCGCCGAGACCCGCGAGGCCACCGCCCAGCGCGCGCTGGAGGGCTTCACCCGGTCGACCGGCAAGGAGATCAAGCGCGGCGTCACGACCCAGCTCGTCTACGTCGCTCCGGGGGCTGAGGACGGCGTCGAGTCCACGCTCCGGTTCCTCCTCTCCGGGCGGTCGGCCTACGTCTCCGGTCAGGTGATCCGCGTCGGTACGGCTTCCGTCCCTCCGGTGGACGACTGGCAGCGCCCGCTCGCCGGGAAGATCGCGGTCGTCACCGGCGCCGCGCGCGGGATCGGCGAGGCCATCGTCGACGTGCTCGCCCGCGACGGCGCCCACGTCGTCTGTATCGACGTTCCGTCGGCCGGCTCGTCGCTGGCCGAGGTCGCGGGCCGGGCGAACGGCTCCACCCTCACTCTGGACGTCACGGCCGAGGACGCTCCGCGGACGCTCGCCGAGCACCTCCCGGACGGTGTCGACGTGTTCGTGCACAACGCGGGCGTCACCCGGGACCGCACGCTCGGCCGGATGGACGCGGCCCGCTGGGACCTCGTCCTCGACGTCAACTTGAGCAGCGAGGAGCGCATCAACGACGTGCTCCTCGGAGCGAACCTGCTGCGGCCCGGCGGCCGCATCGTCGCGACGTCCTCGATGGCCGGGATCGCCGGGAACCCGGGGCAGACGAACTACGCGACCAGCAAGGCCGGGGTGATCGGCATGGTGCAGTCGCTGGCGCCGTCCCTGGCTTCGCGCGGCGGCACGATCAACGCGGTCGCGCCGGGGTTCATCGAGACGCAGATGACCGCGGCGATCCCGTTGGTGATCCGGGAGGCCGGGCGCCGGATGAACAGCATGACCCAGGGCGGCCGGCCGGTCGACGTCGCCGAGACGATCGCCTGGTTCGCGTCGCCCGCGTCGGCCGGCCTCAACGGCAACGTCGTCCGCGTCTGCGGCCAGTCTCTCCTGGGGGCCTGATGCGGACGCTCGACCGGGCGCCGAATCTGGCCGTGCTGTACCCCAGGGCGCTGTTCCGGCGGGCTTCCGGCGGCGAGCTGCCGGATTCGGGGGTGGCGCTGCGCGAGGTCGCGATCGACCCCGAGCGGCTCGCGGACTACGCGCGGGTGTGCGGGTTCGGGCTGTCGTCGGTGCTGCCCGGCACGTATCCGCAGGTGCTGGCGTTCCCGCTGGCGATCGCGCTGATGTCGGAGCCCGGGTTCCCGTTTCCGCTGCCGGGGATCGTCCACGTCGCCAACACGATCACCCAGTCGCGGCCGGTCGGTACCACTGAGGCGCTGAGCTTCGAGGTCCACGCCGAGAACCTCCGCCCCCACCGCCGGGGCCGCCAGTTCGACATCGTCACCAGCGCGTTCGTCGGCGACGAGCCGGTCTGGCACAGCACGGCCACCTACCTCCGCCGAGGCTCGGGCGGCTCGACCGGGACCCGGCCGGACGACGAGGTGCTCCCGCCCACCGCGGTCTGGCGGGTACCGGCCGGAATCGGGCGCGCCTACGCGGCGGCCTCCGGCGACCGGAACCCGATCCACCTGCACCCGCTCACCGCGAGGATGTTCGGGTTCCCGCGGGCCATCGCGCACGGCATGTGGGTCGAGGCGCGCTGCCTGGCCGCACTCGGCGGCCGCATCCCCGACGCCTACCGGGTCGTCGTCCAGTTCGGAAAGCCGCTGCTCCTCCCGTCGACCGTCGACTTCGGAGCGCGGGAGCGGGACGGCGGGTGGGACCTGTCGGTGGCGTCCGGAGGACGCCCGCACCTCACCGGACGGGTGGAACCGCCGTCGTAGTACGCCAGACCTCGCCCCGGACCAGGCTGCCGAGCCCCATCCAGAGCACGTTCATCAGGCGGGTGGCCGCGGTCTCGGGCTCCTCGGCCGGGTGATCGAGCAGCCACTCGGCCATCGCCTCCCCGGTACCGACGAGCGCGTGGGCCAGCGCCCGCAGCTCGTCCGGGCCCGGGTCGGGCGAGCCGCTGGAGTGGATCGCCCGCGCGAACAGGTCGGCGACGTTGTCGACGACCAGGCGCCGGATCGACGCGACCTCGCCGGCGAACTCACCCTCGCCCCGGGCCTGCCGGAACATCACCGCCCAGGCGTCGCGGTGCTCGGCGACGAACTGGAAGAACGCCTGCACTGCCGACCAGAGCTGCTGCTCGGGCGGGAGCGACGGGTCCGCGGCCGCGCTGATCGCCTCGGTGAGCTGATCGCCGGCCCGGCGGATGCACGCGCTGAACAGTTCCCCCTTCGAGCCGAGGTACAGGTAGACCATCGGCTTCGAAATTCCGGCCCGCTCCGCGATCTCGTCCATCGACGCGGCGTGGAAGCCACGCTCGGAGAACACGGCGGTGGCGGCATCCAGCATCTGCTGTTCTCGGACGCGCCGCGGAAGGCGTCTGGAGGGGCCGCTCACGCTTGCAGCCTACCTATCTCATCAGTAATCTACTGGCGAGTAAGTTTACTACCCAGTAGGCCTCACCCGCTCACGACGAGGACGCGATGTTCAGCCTTGACCTGTCTGAAGAGCAAGAAGATCTCCGGGAATGGGTGCACGGGTTCGCGAAGGACGTCGTGCGACCGGCCGGTCACGAGTGGGACGAGCGCGAGGAGACGCCCTGGCCGGTGATCCAGGAGGCCGCGAAGATCGGGCTCTACGGCTTCGAGTCGCTGGCGACCTGGTGGGCCGACGAGTCCGGGCTCTCGCTGCCGATCGTCAACGAGGAGCTGTTCTGGGGTGACGCCGGCATCGCGATGTCGATCTTCGGCACCACGCTGTGCGTCGCCGGGATCTTCGCCTCCGGGACGCCGGACCAGCTGGCCGAGTGGGTGCCGCAGTGCTTCGGCGACGAGTCCGAACCGAAGCTCGGCGCGTTCGCGGTGTCCGAGGCCGAGGCCGGCTCCGACGTCTCCGGGATGAAGACGCGGGCCCGGTACGACGAGGCCACCGACGAGTGGGTGCTGAACGGCTCGAAGGCCTGGATCACGAACGGCGGCATCGCGAACGTCCACGTCGTCGTCGCGTCGGTCGACCCGTCGCTCGGGTCTCGCGGGCAGGCCGGGTTCATCATCCCGCCGGGGACGAAGGGGCTCACCACCGCGCGCAAGGTCAAGAAGCTCGGGCTCAAGGCGTCGCACACCGCGGACCTGTTCCTGGACGACGTCCGGATCCCGGGCAGTTGCCTGCTCGGCGAGAAGGAGAAATTCGACGAGAGGCTGGCCCGGGCGCGCGAGGGCCGGAGCAGCAAGGGCCAGGCCGCGCTGCGGACGTTCGAGGTGAGCCGCCCGACCGTCGGCGCGCAGGCGATCGGGATCGCCAGGGCCGCGTACGAGTACGCGCTCGAGTACGCCAAGGGCCGGGAGACCTGGGGTCGTCCGATCATCGAGAACCAGGCGGTCGCGTTCGCGCTGGCCGACATGAAGATGGAGATCGACGCGGCCCGGCTGCTGGTGTGGCGGGCGGCCTGGATGGGGCGCACCGGCAAGGAGTTCGGCGCCGGCGAGGGGTCGATGTCGAAGCTCAAGGCCGGCGAGGTGGCGGTCTGGGCGTCGGAGCGGGCGGTGCAGATCCTCGGTGGCGCCGGCTACAGCCGCGAGCACCCGGTCGAGCGCATGTACCGCGACTCGAAGATCTACACGATCTTCGAGGGCACGTCGGAGATCCAGCGCCTGGTCATCGCCCGAGCCATCTCGGGGGCGCGGATCCGCTGAAGTCGCGCCCTGCCTCCGGGAGGTGGGAAACACGCGGCCGGGCGACCTTTCCGGCGAAGCTTGCGGAGCAGAGGAGCCGACGGCTGGACGTCGTCGTTCAGCCCGCGATCCCGAGAGTGTGGTTGACTACTCATATGGTTCGTCTGCTCTCCACCGCTGCCGATCGCCGGGAATCCGTGCTGACGACCGCGATCAGCGCGTTCGCGGCCAAGGGGTACTTCGGCACGACGACCGTGGAGGTCGCCAAGGCCGCCGGTATCTCGCAGGCCTA
Organism: Cryptosporangium phraense; assembly: GCF_006912135.1. Classification (NCBI taxonomy): domain Bacteria; kingdom Bacillati; phylum Actinomycetota; class Actinomycetes; order Cryptosporangiales; family Cryptosporangiaceae; genus Cryptosporangium; species Cryptosporangium phraense. The sequence continues at coordinate 33,724 of NZ_VIRS01000012.1, forward strand.
CCTGTACCGGCTCTTCCCCGACAAGCAGACGCTGTTCGCCGCGGTCGTCGGGCGGTGCTTCGAGCGCATCCTCGACAGCTTCGAGCGCGGCACGGTCGGCGACACCCCCGACGCGGTCCTCTACGCGATCGGCGGCGCCTACGCCGAGCTGATCGCCGACCAGGACCTCCTCCTGCTCCAAATGCACGCCCAGTGCGCCGCGGTCAGCGTCCCCGAGATCAAGGACGCGGTCCGCGCCGGCTACGCCACGCTCGTCGCCTACGCCCGGGAAGCCTCCGGCGCCGACGAGAAGGCCGTCCAGGCGTTCTTCGCCAACGGCGCGCTCTGCGCGATCGTCGTCACGATGGGCGCACCCGAGGTCGACGCCCCCTGGGCCCGCACCCTCGACCATGGCCTCCGCCACCCCTAGACGTTCCTCCAAGCGGAACCCACGACGAGTAGCCGGATATATCTCGCTCGTACCTTGTCAGCCGGGGGTACACCCCACCTACGGTGGTACGCACGTGGAACCAAGGAGGCACAGCGTGGCTGGCACGAGTGGTGTGAACACGACCCCGACCACGGTCGACGGCGCCGACATCATCCTCTCGCCCGAAGCGCTGGGCTTCCTCGCCGACCTGCACCGCACGTTCGGAGCGCGCCGCAGAGAGCTGCTGGCCCGCCGCCAGGAGCGCCGGGCCGAGATCGCCCGCACCGGCAAGCTCGACTTCCTGGCCGAGACCGCGCCGGTCCGCGACGACCCGGACTGGCGGGTCGCGGACGCCCCGGCCGACCTGCAGGACCGGCGGGTCGAGATCACCGGCCCGACCGATCCGAAGATGACGATCAACGCGCTCAACTCGGGCGCGAAGGTCTGGCTGGCCGACCTCGAGGACGCCAACACCCCGCACTGGGACAACGTCGTCGGCGGCCAGGTCTCGCTGTACCGGGCCACCCGCCGGGCGCTCAGCTTCGAGAGCAACGGCAAGCAGTACCAGCTGGGCGAGAACCTCGCGGTCGTCGTCACCCGCCCCCGCGGCTGGCACCTGGACGAGGAGCACATCACGGTCGACGGCGAGCCGATCGCCGGCGCGCTCGTCGACTTCGGGCTCTACTTCTTCCACAACGCGCGGGAGCTGCTGAACCGCGGCAGCGGCCCGTACTTCTACCTGCCGAAGACCGAGAGCCACCTCGAGGCCCGGCTCTGGAACGACGTCTTCACCCACGCCGAGCAGGCCCTCGGGCTAAATCAGGTGATCAGGGCCACGGTCCTGATCGAGACGATCACCGCCGCGTTCGAGATGGAAGAGATCCTCTACGAGCTGCGCGAGCACGCCTCCGGCCTGAACGCCGGCCGCTGGGACTACCTGTTCAGCGTCATCAAGAACTTCCGCGACGCGGGCCCGGAGTTCGTCCTGCCGGACCGGGCCAAGGTGACGATGACCGCCCCGTTCATGCGGGCCTACACCGAGCTGCTGGTCGCGACCTGCCACCGGCGCGGTGCGTTCGCGATGGGCGGCATGGCCGCGTTCATCCCGAGCCGCCGCGACCCCGAGGTCAACGCGAAGGCGCTCGAGCAGGTCAAGGCCGACAAGGAGCGCGAGGCCAACGACGGCTTCGACGGCTCCTGGGTCGCCCACCCCGACCTCGTCCCGGTCTGCCGGGACGCGTTCGACGCGGTGCTCGGCGACAAGCCCAACCAACTCGACCGCCTCCGCCCGGACGTCGACGTGGCCGCGAGCGACCTGCTCGACGTCGCGAACACGCCGGGCGACGTCACCGAGGACGGCGTGCGGGCGAACGTGTCGGTCGCGCTGCAGTACCTGAAGGCGTGGATCGGCGGGCTCGGCGCGGTCGCGATCAACAACCTGATGGAGGACGCGGCCACCGCGGAGATCTCCCGCTCGCAGATCTGGCAGTGGATCAACCAGGGCACGATCCTCGCCGACACCGGCGAGCCGGTCACCAAGACGCTGGTCCGGCGGATCCTCGACGAGGAGGTCGGGAAGCTCGGTGACGGCTACGACCAGGCCCGGACGCTGTTCGAGCAGGTCGCGCTGGCCGACGACTTCGTCGATTTCCTCACGCTGCCCGCGTACGCGCTGGTGCGGTAGATGCTCGACGACCTGCTGAACGAACTCGACGCCGAACTCGCCGAGACCGACGAGACGCTGAAAGCCCAGCACGAGAAGCCGCCGCGAGGCCGCCAGCCGGTGCACACGGTCTACGTGCCGGCCGACCAGTTCTCGGCCGGGCTGCCGTCGCGCTGGGGCGCCGAGGCGCTGGAGCTGCTCGACCAGCACGCGCCGTTCGCCGATCACCTGGCCAAGGCCACCGGGCTGCCGGTCGAGGCCGTGCACAGCGCGCTGCCGCGCGTCCGGGTGAAGCTCGCGACCGAGCCGATCGAGGACCTGCGGGTCGACTTCGAGGACGGGTACGGCTACCGTCCCGACGCCGACGAGGACGCCGACGCGCAGAAGGCCGGGCAGGCCGCGGCCGCGCTGATCGGCCGGTCCGGGGCGCCGTTCACGCTCGGGCTGCGGATCAAGTCGATGGAGCAGCGCGACCGGCGGCGCGGGGTCCGGACGCTGAACCTGTTCGCCGGGGCGCTGACCCAGAACCTGCCCGACGGCCCCGAGCTGCCCCCGGTGCTGGCCAACAACTTCGTCGTGACGCTGCCGAAGGTCACGTCGGTGGCGCAGGTGGAGGCCGCGCTCCGCGTCCTCGACGCGATCGAGGACGAGCACCGGCTCACCGCGGGCACGCTCGGCCTCGAGCTGCAGATCGAGCTGCCGAGCGCGATCCAGTCGACGTCCGGCCTGGCCACGGTGTCGCAGCTCGTGGCGGCCGCGAAAGACCGCTGCGCGGGCGTCCACTACGGCACCTACGACTACAGCGCCGCGCTCGGCGTCGCGGCCGCGTTCCAGGCCCTCGACCACCCGGTCGCCGACCACGCCAAGGCCGTGATGCTGCTGGCCGCGGTGCAGGCCGGGGTACCCGCGGTCGACGGGTCGACCAACGTGATGCCCACCGGCGACACGGCGGAGGTTCACACCGCCTGGGCGAACCACGCCCGGCTGGTCCGCCGCTCGCTGGAGCGGGCCTACTACCAGGGCTGGGACATGCACCCCGGCCACCTGGTCACCCGGTACCTGGCCACCTACGTGTTCTTCCGGGACGCGCTGCCGGCCGCGACCGCGCGTCTCACCACCTACCTGGCCCGCACGTCGTCCCAGGCCGGTGTCGTCGACGAGCCGGCCACGGCCCGGGCGCTGGCGACCGTGATCCTCCGCGGCCTCGACTGCGGTGCCCTCACCGAAGAGGAAGTTCCCCTCGACGTCCCACTGTTGCGACGCCTGTCCCGCCCGAGATCGTAAAGGTGGCCGCGATGGTGGATGTGGTGATCCGCGCCCGGCGGGTAGTGACCGCGACCGGCGAGATCGATCGGGCGATCGGCGTCGCCGACGGCAAGATCGTCGCGATCGAGCCGTTCGACGCCGACCTGCCCGCCGCCGAGGACCTGACCCTCCCCGACGAGCACGTGCTGATGCCCGGCGTCGTCGACACGCACGTGCACGTCAACGAGCCCGGCCGCACCGAGTGGGAGGGCTTCGCGACCGCGACCAGAGCCGCGATCGCCGGCGGCGTCACGACGATCATCGACATGCCGCTGAACAGCATCCCGCCCACCACCGACGTTCCGGCCCTGGACCTCAAGCGCAAGACCGCCGAGGGCCAGGTCCACTGCGACGTCGGGTTCTGGGGCGGGGTGGTGCCCGGGAACCTCCAGGAGCTGCGTGGCCTGCACGACCACGGCGTCTTCGGCTTCAAGTGCTTCCTGCTGCACTCCGGCGTCGACGAGTTCCCGCCGGTGGAGCCGGCCGAGCTGGAGCGGGCGCTGCAGGCCCTGCACAGCTACGACGCGCTGCTGATCGTGCACGCCGAGGACTCGCAGGCCATCGACCGCGCCCCCACCGCGCACGGCGAGCGGTACTCGGATTTCCTCGCTTCGCGGCCCCGGGGCGCCGAGAACGTGGCGATCGCGCAGGTCATCGAGCTCGCCCGGTGGACCGGGGCCCGCGTCCACATCCTGCATCTGTCCAGTTCGGACGCTCTGCCGATGATCGCGAGCGCCCGCCGGGACGGCGTCCGCATCACGGCGGAGACCTGTCCGCACTACCTCAGCTTCACCGCGGAAGCGGTGCCCGACGGGGCGACGCAGTACAAGTGCTGCCCACCGATCCGGGAGGCGAGCAACCGCGAGTTGCTCTGGCAGGGCCTGCGGGACGGCGTGATCGACTGCATCGTCTCCGACCACTCCCCCTGCACCCCGGACCTGAAGCGGTTCGACATCGGCGACTTCGGCGTCGCCTGGGGTGGGATCGCGTCGGTCGAGGTCGGCCTGTCGGCGATCTGGTCGGAGGCGCGGACCCGCGGCTTCACGCTGGCCGACGTCTCCCGGTGGATGTCCGGCCGGCCGGCCGAGATCGCCGGCCTCCGGCACAAGGGCCGGATCGCGCTCGGCTACGACGCCGACTTCGCCGTCTTCGAGCCGGACGCCGGACGAGTGATCGATCCGGCTCAGCTGCACCACCGCCACCCGGTGACGCCGTACGCGTTCCGGCCGCTGGCGGGCGTGGTGCGCGAGACCTGGCTGCGCGGGGCGCGGGCGTCCGGGCAGCCGACCGGCCGGCTGCTGACCAGGGGGAACGCATGATCGACCTGGCCGCGCGGGCCTTCGGTGGCGCCGTCGTCGCGGCCAACGACGAGACGTTCGCGGAGAAGGAGAACCTGATCCGGCCGGACGCGCCGCTGTTCCGGCCGGCCACGTTCGGCCACAAGGGACAGGTCTACGACGGCTGGGAGACGCGCCGACGGCGGAGCCCCGGGCACGACTGGGTGATCGTCCGGCTGGGTGCTCCGGGGATCGTGCGCGAGGTGGTCGTCGACACCGCGCACTTCACCGGCAACTACCCGGAGGAGTGCTGGCTCGAGGGCCTCTACGTCGACGGCTACCCCGACGTCACGACCGCGACCGGCTGGGTTCCGCTGACCGGGCGCGAGGCGCTGAAGGGCAACAGCGCCAACGCGTTCGACGTCGCCGACGGCCCGCTGGTCACCCACGTCCGGCTGAACATCTCCCCCGACGGGGGCGTCGCCCGGCTGCGGGTCCTCGGCGAGGTGGTGCCGGACCCGCGCCGGCTCGAGGGCCTGACGCTCGACCTGGCCGCGCTGGAGAACGGCGGACGGGTCGAGGACTCCAGCAACCGCTTCTACTCGCCGGCCGACAACGTGCTGCTGCCCGGCCTGGCCCAGACGATGGGTCAGGGCTGGGAGACCCGCCGTCGGCGCGGCGAGGGCAACGACTGGCTGCTGATCCGGCTGGCCGGGGCCGGGCACGTCCGGCAGTTGGTCGTCGACACGACGCACTTCGTCGGCAACGCCCCGGGCGAGGTGCGGGTGCAGGGGGTCCACGACGGCACCTGGTTCGACCTGGTGGAGCGTCGGCCCCTGCTCCCCGACACCCCGCACTGGTTCGCGACCGACCCGTCCCGCCCGACGACGCACCTGCGCGTCGACGTGTTCCCGGACGGCGGCCTGGCCCGGGTCCGTGCGTTCGGGTCCCTGACCCCGGACGCCTGGGACGCGCTGGTGGCCCGGTGGGAGGGCGTCAGAGCAGCGCCGTGAGCGCCGGGTTGTCGACGTCGACGGCCAGCGCCCGGGCGGCGTCGAGAGCGGCCGGGTCGCCCCGGTGGGAGCGGTGCACGGCGGCCCGGACGGCCAGCTCGGTCATCCCGCTGTGCCCGGCCAGCGCGGCCAGCTCGCCGATCCAGCCGTCGACCTCGGGACGCCCGGCCGCCACCCCCACCGCGGCCAGGGCGTCCAGCGTGTAGGCCTCGACCCAGACGTACGCATCGGGCAGGCGTCCGGCCCGGCGGCGGGCGTCCAGGAGCGTCTCGACGGCCCCGGCCGGGTCACCCTCGGCGGCCTGGACGAGCCCCAGCACGCGAGCGGCCAGGCCCTCCCAGCACGGGTCGCCGATCTGGCAGCCGAGCGCGAACGCGTGCTCGGCCCGGGACCGCGCGGACTTCAGCTCGCCGAGCCCGAGGTCGGCCTCCGCGCGCAGGGCCTCCGGCCAGGGCAGGAACGACGTCCAGCCGGCGCTGGTAGTCCGGGCCAGGGCCTCGTCGAGCATCCGCCCGGCCCGCTCGAACTCGCCGCGCAGCAGGTAGACGCGTCCGAGCATCGAGAGCAGGTAGGCCCGGCGGCGGTCGTCGCGGGCGCAGGCCAGGCCCTGCTCGAGCGCTCGGCAGGCGTCGGCGTAACGGCCGGTGTCGGAGAGCGTGCTACCGCGCACCGACAGCGCGATGGCCCGCTGCGACTCGGCCGGCACCGACTCGGCCCGGGCCAGCCACGGTTCGACCCGGCCGTACCGGGCCCGGAGGAACTCCACGTAGGCCAGCTCGACGTACGCGGTCGCGAGCGACTCCGGCGACGCCCCGTCGCAGGCCAGGGCCCGGTGCAGCGCGGCCGCTCCCTCCTCGTCGTTGCCCCGGGCGGTGTGGACGAGCGCGGTGCCGAGCGCGGTGTAGGCGGCCGCGGTGAGCGGGCCGTCGCCGAGCACCTCCGCGTCCGTCACGGCCCGGCGCAGGCACTGCAGGCCGGCGTCCAGGGCACCGGCTCCGATCGCGGCCTCGCCCGCGTCGATCAGGGCCTGCACGGCCGGGCGGCCGGACGCCGGGGCGGTGGCGGTCGCGGCCGGACGAGTCACCATCGCCGCATCCAGCGCCGGCCCCGGTTCGACGCCCAGCTCGTCGCGGAACAACGTCCGGCAGGCGGCGGCGCGCCGGGCCGCGTCGACGCCGTGGCCGCCCGCGGCCAGGGCCCGCACCAGCAGCACGTGGTAGTTCTCGTCGTACGGGGCCAGGCCCACCAGCCGCCCGGCCAGCTCGGCGCTCTCGTCGGCCCGGCCGTGGGCCAGCGCGCGCAGGGCGGCCTCGTGCAGCAGCGACTCGCGCGCACCCCGGGCCTGCCGTCGCTGGGCCTCCAGCCAGAGCTCGAACGCCGGGCACCCGGCGAACCGCAGCGAGCCGAGCAGCTCGCCCTCGGCGTCCAGCCCGGTCGTCACCACGATCGGCGGCGACGACCAGCCCAGCCGGATCGGGTCACCGCGGAAGGCCGCCGGGTCGCCCACCAGCCGGCGTAACGCCGAGAGGTTCCAGCGCAGCGCGGCCATCGGGTCGTCCGCGGTCGGGAACAGCAGCTCGGCGACGTGCGCCCGGGCGGCCGGCACCTCCCGGAGCAGGAGATACGCGAGCAGGCCCCAGACCTTGTGCCCGCGCGGCGCCGGCCGCACCGCCCCGTCGCGCAGAACGCGCGGGGAGCCGACGAGATGGACCTCGAACGTCACTCGGCCGTCGTCGGGTCGATCGTCGTCCGGACCCTATTCACCCGGTCGGCCGGGAAGCCGCCGCGCCGGGCGTGCTCCCGCACGATCTCGGCGTCGTCCGCGAGGTACACGCAGTACATCTTGTCGTCGGTGACGTAGCTCTGCACCCACTGCACGTGCGGGCTCAGCTCGTCGAGCACGGCGCGGGACTTCTGCGAGACCGCGCGCAGCTCCTCGGCCGACGACGCGCCCAACCCCGGGATCTCTCGCTCGATGACGAATTTAGGCATCGTTCCTCCTCGTGTGTGTACGGGAAGGATCGGCGGCCGCCGTGTGACGACTCGTGTGACCGCGAGACACCTGTGGGAAACACACCATTCACCGGCCGGTTGCACCCCACAATGAATCGCATGACGGACCGCAGGGCTCCCTTCATCGTCGGTGACGAACGTACGACCCTCCTCACGTTTCTCACGTATCTCCGGCAATCGATCATCCACAAGGTCGAAGACCTCACCGAGGAAGAAGCCCGGCGCCCGGTGGTGCCGTCCGGGTGGAGCCTGGCGGGGCTGCTCAAGCACCTGACGGTGTCCGAGCGCTACTGGTTCCGGCACGTCTGGGCGGGCGAGCCCGGCATCGGGTGGGACCGGCACAGCTGGGACGTCGCCGCCGGGGTGAGCGTCGACCAGCTGATCGACGACTACCGCGAATCGTGGAAGGAGTCCGACCGGCTGGTCGAGACGGCTCCGAATTTCGACGTCCCGTGCGCCGAGGAGCACCGTAACCACCGGATGTCGCTGCGCTGGGTCATCGTCCACATGATCGAGGAGACGGCCAGGCACGCCGGTCACGCCGACGTCACCCGCGAGCTGATCGACGGTTCCACCGGCCGCTGACACGGTAATTGTTGAGGGGTGACCTCGATCGCCCTGCGGCTGTTGGGCCCGGCGCGGCTGGTCGGTGCGCGCGGCACCGAGGTGCTGGTCGGTGGGGCGAAGGCCCGCGCGGTGCTGGCCGCGCTGGGCCTGCGGCTGAACCAGGTCGTGTCGGTCGAGTCGCTGATCGGCGATCTCTGGGCCGGGGAGCCGCCGCCCTCGGCGCGCAACGCCGTGCAGGTGTACGTGTCGGCGGTCCGGCGTGGGCTGGAGTCGGCGGGCGGTCCGTTGCGGCTCGATCGGGTCTCGGGCGGGTACCGGCTGTCCGGGCGTCCGGATTCGGTGGACTGGCTACGGTTCGAGGCGCTGACCGCGCAGGCCCGGGGGTCGGCCCGGGCCGGTGACCACCGGGCCGCAGCGGAGTTGTTCGGGCAGGCGTTGGCGCTGTGGGGTGGGCCGCCACTGGCCGACGCGGCCGGCACCCCGCTGGGGACGGCCTTCCGGGCTCGGATGCAGACGGCTCGGCTGCTCGCGGTCGGCGACCGGTTCGAGACGCTGCTGGTGCTCGGCGAGGCGGACCGGTTCGCCGACGAGCTGACCGAGCTGGTCCGGGCGCATCCGGCGGACGAGCGGCTCGCGAGGTTGCTGGCGGCGCGGCACCGGGCCGCGCCGATCGCGGCCGTCGAGGAGCCCGTCCCCCGCGCGGAGCACGGGCCGATCGCGGCCGTTCCCCGGCCGGAGGGCCGGAACGGGTTCGTCGGGCGTGAGGCCGAGCTGTCCGCGCTGGTCGCCGCGCTCCGGGCCGGCGGCCTGGTGACGCTGACCGGCCCGCCCGGCGTCGGTAAGTCCCGCCTGGCCGCCGAGGCCGTCCACCGGCTGGCCGGCGACCTCCGCGCGGTCCGGGTCCGTCCGGCCACCGCGGTCGAATCGTCCTTGCCCACCCTCGGCGGGCGCACCGTGCTGGTGCTCGACGACTGCGACCCGGTGGCCGACTCCGTCGCCGCCGCCTGCGAGACGTTGCTCGGCGACGACCCCGACGCCCGGATCCTCGTCACGACCACGCGCCCGCTGGGACTGTCCGGCGAGCACGTCCAGCGGCTGGGGCCGCTCCCGCTCGACGACGCGGTGGAGCTGTTCCGCGCCCGCCTCCCGGCGGCGCCGGCTGACCCGGCCGATCTCGAAGCGGTCTGCGTGGCGCTCGACGGGCTGCCGCTCTCGCTCGAGCTCGCCGCCGCCCGCGGCACGGTGCTCACCCCGGCCGAGCTGGCCGAACGTCTCACCGATCAGCTCGCGCTCCTGCGTCCCCGCCGCGGCGAGGGCCGCTCGCTCGCGGTCGCGCTGACCGAGGCCACCGGCCGGCTCTCGGCCGACGAGCGCGCGCTCTTCGCGCGGCTCGCGCTCTTCGTCGACACGTTCCCGGCCGAGGCGGCCGAGGCCATGGCGCGCGACGCCCTCGACCTGCTCCAGAACCTCGTGGACGCGTCGCTGGTGACCGCCGAGAACGGCCGCTTCCGACTGCTCGCGCCGGTGCGTCAGCACGGCCGCACGCTGCTGACCGACCGTCAGCGCCGTACCGCGCTCGATCGTCGCGCCGACTACCTCGCCGACCTGGCCCGCACCGCGGCGGCCGCGCAGCGCGGACCCGACCGCACCCGCTGGCGCGACCGCCTCGACGCCGCCCGCCCCGACCTCGACGAGGAACTCGACCGCGCCCTGCGCCAGGGCCGGTTCGGCTTCGCGCTGCCGGTCGCGGCCGACCTCTGGTGGTGGTGGGCGAACCGTCCGCAGGCCGGGCTCGACTGGTACCGCCGGATCCTGCGCGCCGCCGCCCAGGCCGCTCCCCCGGACGACCTCGTGCTCCGCGTCCAGCTCGCGGCCGCCGTCGTCGCGTCGTACGTCTCGCTGCCCGAGGCGATGGACTACGCCGACGACGCCCGGGCCACCGCGTTACGGCTGGGCAGCCGCAGCGGGATGGTCCGCGCCTGCCAGCACGCGTCCGACATCGCGTACGAGCTCGGCGATCTCGCCCGCGCCCGCTCCGCGGGCACCCGCTCCTGGGAGCTCGCCGTCGAGCTGAAGGACCCGTACGCGATCGGGCGCTGCGCGCTCTCGGTCGCGTACAACCACTTTGCGGACGACGACCTGCCGAACGCGCGTCGCTGGGCCCGCGACGCGGCGCGGTCGTTCGCGAAGGCGGGCGACGAGGAGGGCCGCGCCGACGCCCGGCTGCTCGTCGCCGAGGTCCTCGTCGACCAGAACCGCAACGACGAGGCCGACGCCCTGCTGCTCGCGCTCATCCGGACGTTCCGCGCCCAGGGCACCGACGAGCAGGTCGCGCGGTCGGCGACGCTGCTGGCCGTGCTCGCCGACCGGGCCGGACGTCGCACCGACGCCGTCGAGCTGGTCACCGAGGCGTTCGACCTGCACGCGAAGGTCGGGCACGCCTGGGCCGTCGCGCACGACCTCGAGGTGCTGGCCGCCCGCTGCGCCGAGCGCCGGGACGCTCTCCCGGCGGCCGCGTTACTGGGCGCCGCTACCGTGGTCCGGGCCGACGCCGAACTGGCCCCGATGCCGCGCGACGTGCGGGTGCGCGCGGCGATCGAGGCCAGGTGCGGTGCGGTGGACGGTTTTCAGTACGCCGAACGCTCGGGCGCGGTCCACGGCCTGCTGGGCGCGGCGGGCCTGGCCCGAGCCGCGTTCACAGCAGGCTGACCGAGGGGGCCGTGCCGTCGGACCCGATCGGGACGAAGCCGTAGACCGGTGCGCCGGTGATCGGCACGAAGTCGGCCGAGCCGCTGCCCGCGATCGGCACCAGGCCGGCCGGGACGCTCACCCCGCCGAACGTCGTGTCGGCGATCGGCACCAGCGCGGGCGGGTCGGTCCACTTGTTCGGGGCGGGCACCGCGGCCAGTGCCGGTGCGGCCGACATCCCCAGTAACCCGGCGACGGCGGCGGCCACGACGGCCGCTCGGATGCTCTTCGTTCCAGACATGGCGACTCCCGGTCCGCGCTCCCCGCTACGGCGCCGGCCCGGCGGACGAAGGGCCCACGCAATCGGAACATAAGGTCGCCGACGGAGCGCGGGGAAGGTTTCGTCCCCTTCAGGAAGTCTTCAGCTTTTCAGCCGCAGGGCCAGGAACAGGTCGACGCGGTCGTCGAGGCGGCCCAGGTTCCGGCCGGTCAGCTGTTCGACCTTGGCGATGCGGTAGCGGACCGTGTTCACGTGCAGGTGCAGCTCTTCGGCGCAGCGGCTCCAGGAGCCGGCGTGGGCCAGGAACGCGACCAGCGTCGCGACGAGTTCGGCGTCGTGGGCCTCGTCGTAGGCGAGTACCGGGCCGAGCACGCGGTTGCGATAGGCCCGCCGGACCTCGTCCGGGACGCTGCCGAGCAGCAGCATGTGCGAGTCGACCTCGTCGGCGGTGACGACCGCGGTCGGCTCGGTGCGGGCCGCGGCCAGGCCGGCCGCGTGCCGGGCCTCCTCCAGCGCGGCGACCAGGGCGGGGCCGGCCGGAACCGTCCCGCTCACCCCGACCGGCAGCCGGAGCCCGCCGAGGCCGGGACCGACGGCCCGGAGTCCGGAACGGACCGCCTCGGCCAGCCGATCCGCCGGTCGGACGGCCTCCTCCGGCGCGGTGGGGGACGTGAGCGTCGGCCGCGACGGGACGACGGCGATCGCCTCGCTCCCCCGCACGCCGACCACCGGATCCGGCACCGCGGTGCGCAGGATCTCGGCGAGCAGCGCGGCTCCCAGTTCGCCCTGGCCGACCAGGACGGTCGTCGGCGTCCCCGGGGCGATTCCGGCGATGCGCAAGGCCGGGAGGAGCTCTCCGGTCGCGTCCGCCTGGGCGGTGAGGGCGCGCAGGACCTGGTCGGCGAGCCGGCGCTCGGCGCGGTGCCCGGCGTCGACCCGGGCGCGCTCCAGCGCGACGAGCCCGGCGAGTTCCTCGGCGAGCGCGGTCGCGTCCGGATCACCGGGGTCGGCCTCGCAGGCGACGAACCAGCTGACGGTCCGGTGCCGGTCCGGCGCGTCGGCCGGGAGCAGACGGATCCGACGGCCGTCGACGGTGACCGACGCGGGCCGTCGCGGTGCGGTCAGGAACGCCCGGACCAGCGCGTCCGCGGACGGCGGAGGCGGCCCGGCGATCAGGCCGGTGACCGGGCTGAGCACCGCGCACGGCGCTCCCAGCTCGGCCGAGGCGACGTCGAGCAGCCGGTTCAGCCCGGCCCGGCCGGCCAGCACGGCGAGCAGCCGCCGCCCGACCGGCCGCGCCGGCCGGTTCTCGGCCAGCACCCGCCGGGTGATCTCCGCGAACGACACCGACGCCGGGACCTCGAACAGCGGCAGCCCGCGCCGCTCGCACTCCTCGACCAGCTCGGCCGGGATCGCGCCGAGCGCCGCCTCACCAGCTCCGAGCGCGGTGGCCCCGGCCCCGGCCAGCGCATCGACGAACGCGCCGGCGTCCCCGGCCCACCAGACGAGCCCGGTCAGCACCAGCTCGCCGCCGGACAGGTACCGCCCGGGCTCGGGCAGGTCGGTGGTGAACACGTCGACGATCGGGCGGCTGTCGGCGCCCGGCGGCAGGACCAGCGGGCGCAACCGCAGGTCCTCCGCGTCGAGCAGCTCGCCGAGCAGCACAGTCGCACCTCCTTGGAGGAACGTACAAGGTTGAGGTCACGGCAATCTCACGGGTTGGAGTGAGCCCGCCTGTCGCACCGGAATCACGGATGGCAAAGTTCGCCACACGCGTACGAAATACCGAGGGGGCACCGTTGACCAGCGTGGACGCGTTCAATGCGGTCGATGCCGACGCCGCTGCCGCGATGATCCATCCGTGCTGCGCCTCCACGGCGTGGGCGCGGGCGGTGGTGGCCGGACGTCCGTATGCCGACCGGGCGGCGCTGAGCGACGCGTCAAACCCGGTGATCAAGGGCCTGAGCTGGGCCGACGTGGAGGAGGCGCTGGCCGCGCACCCACGGATCGGGGACCGTCCGAAGGTCGCGGTCTCCACCGAGAAGCGCTGGTCGCAGGGCGAGCAGGCCGGGGTCGCCGACGCGGACGCGGAGGTGCTGACCGCGCTGGCCGACGGGAACGCGGCCTACGAGGCGCGGTTCGGGCACGTGTACCTGGTGTGCGCGTCGGGGAAGTCGGCCGAGGAGCTGCTCGGCATCCTGCAGGACCGGCTCGACAACGACCCGGCGCACGAGCGGGACGTGGTGCGGGACGAGCTGGCGGCGATCACCCGGCTGCGGCTGGCGAAGCTGTTCGGATGAGCCTCTCGACGCATGTCCTCGATGCGGTGTCCGGCCGGCCGGCGGTGGGGCTGGCCGTGTCGTGGTTCTTCGGGTCGTCGGTAGTGACGCGGACGACCGATTCCGACGGGCGGATCAGCGACTGGGGGGCTGGAGTGGAAGTCGGCGAGCACCGGCTGGTCTTCGCGACCCGCGAGTGGTTCGGCGACCGGCCGGCGTTCTATCCGTCGGTGACCGTGACGTTCGAGGTCACCGACGCTTCGGCGCACCATCACGTGCCGCTGCTGCTGTCCCCGTTCGCCTACTCCACCTACCGCGGGAGCTGACGTGAGCTTCAGTCTGGGCCCCAACCAGTACGGCAAGGCCGGTGTGCGGCTGGTGACGGTCGACGGCCCGGTGGTCACCGATCTCACGATCGCCTCGGCGCTGTCGGGCGACCTGGCCGCGACGCACCTGACCGGCGACAACAGCGCGGTGCTGGCCACGGATACGCAGAAGAACACGATGTACGCGTTCGCCCGCGAGTACGGGGTGGGGTCGCCGGAGGCGTTCGGGGTGCTGCTCGGGAAGCACTTCCTGTCGTCGGAGATCCACCGGGCCCAGCTGACGATCGAGCAGCACCGGTGGGAGCAGTTCGGGCCGCACTCGTTCCGCCGGTCGGGCGGGGAGACCCGGCTGGCCCGGGTGGTGGTGACCGCCGATTCGGTGGCGGTGTCGTCGGGGCTCTCGGGACTGACCGTGCTGAACACGACCGCGTCGGAGTTCCACGGGTTCCCCCGGGACGAGTACACGACGCTGCCCGAGACCACCGACCGGATGCTGGCGACGTCGGTGGATGCCTGGTGGGATCATTCTGATCCGTCGTTGGACTGGGATGCGGCGTTCTCTGATGCGCGGGGCGCTCTGCTGACCGCGTTCTCGTCGACGTACAGCTACTCGTTGCAGCAGACGTTGTTCTCGATGGGGTCCTATCTGCTGGCTCAGTGCCCGTCGGTGGGCGAAGTACGGCTGTCGCTGCCGAACAAGCACCACAACCTCGTCGACCTGACGCCGTTCGGGCTGGACAACCCGAACCAGGTCTACGTCGCCCCGACCGAGCCGTTCGGGCTGATCCAGGGAACCGTGCGCCGGGACGGCGCGACCTACACGGAAGGGCCCGCGCTGTGGTGACGACCGTTCTCGATGGCTGCGCCATCGCCACGGTGGATGGGTCGGAGACGTTCTACTCGTCCGGGCACGTCGTGATCACCGACGGGGTCATTCGCGCGGTCGGACCGGGTGCTGCTCCTTCGTTCGGGGACGCTGTGGTGGTGGACGCGTCGGGGTGCCTGGCGACGCCCGGGCTGGTGAACACCCACCACCACCTGTACCAGTGGGCGACCCGGGCCGTGTCGGTGGACGACGGGCTGTTCGACTGGCTGACCACGCTGTATCCGGTCTGGGCCGGCATCGACGCGGACGTGGTCGAGGCGGCGGCGCGGTCCGGGCTGGCGCGGCTGGCCCTGACCGGATGCACGACGTCTACGGACCACCACTACGTGTTCCCGGCCTCCGGCGGCGACGTCCTCGGCGCGACCGTGCTGGCCGCGCAGGACGTCGGGCTGCGGTTCCACCCGACGCGCGGCTCGATGGACCTCGGGGAGTCCGCCGGCGGCCTGCCGCCCGATTCCGTGGTCGAGTCGCTGGACGCGATCCTGGCCGCGGTGGGCGACGCGGTGGCCCAGTGGCACGACCCGTCGCCGGGGTCGCTGCTGCGCATCGCGGCCGCGCCGTGCTCGCCGTTCTCGGTGACCAGGGACCTGATGCGAGAGTCGGCGGCGCAGGCCCGGTCGCTGGGGATCCGGCTCCACACCCACCTGGCCGAGACGCTCGACGAGGACGAGTTCTGCCGCAAGCAGTTCGGGATGACGCCGGTGGAGTACCTGGCGTCGGTGGACTGGCTGGGCTCGGACGTGTGGCTCGCGCACGGTGTGCATCTGTCCGATGCGGACGCGTCGGTTCTCGGGGCGGCCGGGACCGGGGTGGCGCACTGCCCGAGCTCGAACGCGCGGCTGGGGTCGGGGATCGCCCCGGTGCCGGCGCTGCTGGGGGCCGGTGTGCCGGTGGGGCTGGGCGTCGACGGGGCGGCGTCGCAGGAGAACGGCGGGATGTCGGACGAGCTCCGGGCGGCCGTGTTCGCGGCCCGCCTGCGCTACGGAATGCCCGGCCTGAGGGCCCGGGAGGTGCTTCGGGTCGCGACGATGGGCGGGGCGAGGTGCCTCGGGCGGGAGGCGGAGATCGGGTCGCTGGAGGTCGGGAAGCGGGCGGACGTGGCGTTGTGGCGGGTGGACGGGCCGTTCCACGCGGACATCGTCGATCCGGTGGATGCGTTGGTGTATGCGTCGCCGCCGCCGTTGGCGAGGTTGTACGTGGAGGGTCGGCCGATCGTGATCGAGGACGAGTTGCAGACGGTGGACGTGGAGTCGGCCGGGCGGGATCTCCGCCACGCTGCTCGCGCCTTGGCTACGCGGGCTTCTGCCTGACCTGCCTCCGGGCTCGGGGCGCGGGGCGCGGAGGATGTTCGCGGGTGTACTCGGCGGACGTGTCGTCTACCCGGCTCCGCGTCCCCATGCTGTTCGAGGTCTGAGTGGGCGCGGCTGCGCTGCCAGACCCGCAGGACGATCCCGGGCCTACAGCAACCGACCTGATCGGGGCGGCAGTTTCGATGAGCAGTCGATGAGCGCGGCGGACAACGCCGCCGCCGAGTCGTTCAACGCCATCAGACCCTAGGACGACACCCATTCTCGACTCGGCCGACGATCCCCGATCACCGACAACCCTCACCGCTCCGCCCCACACAGATCTACGACAGCCGCCCATCCCGCGTCCAGGATCGGGGGCCGAGCCCGGGAGTCGCAGAAGCGGAGCGCACCGGGGCACAGACGCGATGCATGCGGGCTTATGGATTCACAAGTTTCCGGGGTCTCCGAGGCGCGGGAGACCCCGAAAAGCCGGCAAAGTGGGCGGGCCCGAGGCGCGGGCCCGAGGCGCGGCGCGCGTGCACAAGCGCGGTGCACGGGGCCCTGTGCACGGGCCCGGAGCGCGGGACCTGCAGCCCCGGGGCGCGGGGTCTGCAGCGCGCAGCGCGGGACCTGCATCCCAGAGCGCAGCGCGGGTCGCGGGCACAGGCACGGCGCGCGGGCACAGACGCGGCGCACGGGGCCCGGAGCACGGGACCTGCAGCACAGGGCGCGGGACCTACAGCACGGAGCGCCGCGCGGGTCGCGGGCACAGGCACGGCGCGCGGGGCCCGGAGCGCGGGGCAAGGGGCCTGCAGGGCGGGGCACGGGACCTGCCGTGTGCGCAGCGCCGAGACGAGGGCGGGCACAGTGGCACGACACGAGCTCGGGCACAGGCACAGGCACAGGCGCGGCGCGCGGCTCCCGGAACGCGGGCCTGCGCGGCGCGCGGCTCCCGGGCGCGGGCCTGCCGCGCGGGGCGCAGGGCCTGCCGCGCGGGGCGTGGGCGCTCTCGAGCCGAGGCGCGTGGAGCCGAGGTGTGCGGAGTATCAGTCGCTCGACGGCCGCCGGGGGCAGAGGTCGCGCCTCCGGCGGCGGGAATGCGGCGGCCGGGCGAGGCCGCACACCCCCTGGGTGAGTGCGCATCAGTTCGGGTGGTCGAGCAGCGCGGGGCAAGACATGGGATCGCGCCCGCCGGTGTCCGGTGCCGGCGGGCGCGAGATCGGGGCGAACTCAGCCTTGCTTCACGAGGTTCGCGGCGAACTGCGCGGCCCTCGGAACCGACTGGCCGTCGAACGCGTACGTCAGATGCGCGAAAGAGTTCGAGCCGTTCCCGCACACCGGGTCACCGGTCGCGCACTGGTCGAGCGCCTTCTGGCCGTACAACTGACTCGCCGAATTGATCGTCTGGCGGAACAACCGCAGCGGATTACCGAAAACCGTCACGGCCTTCACGCGCGGCGCCAGGTTCGTCGGAATGGTGCCGCCGCGCCCGAGGGACGTCGGGATCCCGATCGCGATGTCGGTCACGCTCGCACCCTGCGAATAGCCACCGATCACGAACGAGGTGTTCGGGCACGCGGCCGCGACCTCTTCGATGTGGTTGCTCATGTCGGTGGCGCCCGGCCCGGCGCTGGTCTGAGCGATGTCCGCGGCGTAGTCGACGGCGTACGAGTCGACGGTCAGCCCGCGCAACTGTTGCTGGATCGCGCTGACCAACGGCCGTCCGACGATGCCGAGGCCGGGCGCTTCCGTGCTCCCCCGGGCGAACACGACCTGGACGTCGGAGCAGGCGGCGGTGGCGGGCGACGCGACCACGGCGAGCCCGGTGAAGCTCGTTGCGGTCACGGCTACTGCGGTGAGGATGCGGCGAACCGCGAGAGAAATCTTCATTGGCCCTCCTGTTGACTGGCCAAATCAACGTAAGAAGATTTCGCCGCCCCCAGGATCGGCAAGATTGCCGGTGGGAACCTTAATTCCGGTTAATCGTCGAATGCGTCATGCAGCATGATTGTGCACCCGCCAGAGAGAATCCATCAGCGCGCCGAATTACCGCGAATCCGTGAACCTTTTCCGCAATTCTCCACAATCGACATTCAGCCCAGCGAGTCCAGATCGAGGGTCACCGGAAACGGCACGTCGGTGGTGAACTTTCCCCCTTCGACGGTCCGCACGATCTCGGGCCCACCCTCGACCGAGAGTCGATATTCAGTCAACGTGAGGCCTCGGTCGATTCGCCACATGGCCGGAATTCCGAGTGCGGCGTAGTACCGGGGCTTGTGCTCCCGGTCGGTGACGATCGAGGACGGAGACACCACCTCGACGACCAGCTGCACGACCTCCGGGCGCGAGTACGGCGGCGCCTCTTCGGAGCGCAGGGCGCGAGGCGCGACGGTCACGTCCGGCACCAGAGCCTGTTCGACGCGGTCACCGTCGCCGCCGGCCCATCGAACCTCCGGTTCGACGTACGCCCACACGCCGGGCGGAGCCGCGGCGACCAGCGCGTTTCGAACCTCTACAGCGACGTCGAGATGCCAATGATGAGGGCGGGGGCTCACTACCAGGTTCCCATCGACGATTTCGATCCGGTACGGAAGGTCGTACGGGAGCGCGTCGAGGAAGTCGTTGGTCCATCGGCCGTCGACAGGCAGGGGAATCGAATAGCGCGACTCAGCGCTCATCCTGACCTCCTCGAGCAGCCGGCTGCGCACGGAGGTAGCGCCGTGCACCGCATCGTCACAGGGCAGGCTATCCGGCTCTAAGGGTTGCGCTCGCATTCGCCAACTCTTACACACGAGCCACCCAGCAGCAACCGCAACTGCTGCGGCGAGGCGAGATCTGCTGGTAACACGGCGCGGTTAGGCTCCCCGCGGACTGGGCGGCCGAGGATCAAGGACGAACGCTGTGCACCTGACCCCGCACGAGCAGGAACGGCTGCTCATCTCGTACGCAGCCGACCTGGCGCAACGACGTCGCCAGCGCGGTCTGCGCCTGAACTACCCCGAGGCGGTCGCGGTCATCACGTCGTTCCTGATGGAAGCCGCCCGGGACGGACGCACGGTGTCCGACCTGATGGAAGCCGGGCGCCACGTGCTCGGCCGTGACGACGTCATGGACGGCGTCCCCGAGATGCTCGAGGAGGTGCAGGTGGAAGCGACTTTCCCGGACGGGACCAAGCTGGTCACGGTCCACCACCCGATCCCATGACCGGGATCATTCCCGGCGAGATCATCGTCGCCACCGACCCGGTGCCTCTCCTCGAAGGCCGGGAGCGCAAGAACCTAGAGGTCACGAACACCGCCGACCGCCCGATCCAGATCGGCAGCCACTACCACTTCGCCGCGGTCAACACCGGCCTGAGCTTCGACCGCCGGGCCGCCTGGGGTTACCGCCTGGCGATCCCGTCCGGCACCGCGGTCCGGTTCGAGCCCGGCGTCGTCCGCGAGGTCGACCTGGTCGCGATCGCCGGCCGACGCGACATCCCGGGGCTGCGACCCGAGTTCGCCGGCCTCCTCGACGAGCGAGGCCCCGAGGCATGAGCATCGATCGCAGCCGCTACGCGCTGCTCTTCGGCCCCACCACCGGCGACCGCGTCCGCCTCGCCGACACCGACCTCCTGATCGAGGTCGAGGACGACCTGTCCCGCGGCCCGAACAATGCCGACGCCGGTGAAGAGGTCGTCTTCGGCGGCGGCAAGGTCATCCGGGAGTCGATGGGCCAGTCCCGCACCACCCGGGCCGAGGGTGCCCCCGACCTGGTGATCACCGGCGCACTGATCCTCGACCACTGGGGCATCGTCAAGGCCGACATCGGCGTGACCGACGGCCGGATCGTCGGGATCGGCAAGGCCGGCAACCCCGACACGCAAGACGGCATCCACGAGAAACTCGTCATCGGACCGTCCACCGAGATCCTGGCCGGCAACGGCAAGATCCTCACCGCGGGCGGCGTCGACAGCCACGTCCACCTGATCGCCCCGCAGCAGGTCGAGGAGGCGCTCGGCTCCGGCATCACGACCTGGATCGCCGGCGGCACCGGCCCGGCCGAGGGCACCAAGGCGACGACGGTCACGTCCAGCCCCTGGTACCTGGCCCGCATGCTCGAGGCCCTCGACGACTACCCGCTCAACGTCGCGCTGCTCGGCAAGGGCAACACGGTGTCCGAAGCCAGCATGATCGAGCAGCTCAAGGCCGGCGCCTCCGGCTTCAAGCTGCACGAGGACTGGGGCTCGACCCCGGCCGCCATCGACGCCTGCCTGAGGATCTGCGACGAGTACGGCGTCCAGGCCGCCCTGCACACCGACACGCTCAACGAGGCCGGCTTCGTCGAGGACACGCTCAACGCGATCGCCGGTCGGGGCATCCACACGTACCACACCGAGGGCGCGGGCGGCGGCCACGCTCCCGACATCATCACGGTCGCCAGCCACCCGAACGTGTTGCCCAGCAGTACCAACCCCACCCGCCCGCACACCGTCAACACGCTCGACGAACACCTCGACATGCTGATGGTCTGCCACCACCTGAACCCGGCCGTGCCGGAGGACCTCGCGTTCGCCGAGAGCCGGATCCGCCCGTCGACGATCGCCGCCGAGGACGTCCTGCACGACCTGGGCGCGATCTCGATGATCGGGTCGGACAGCCAGGCGATGGGCCGGGTCGGCGAGGTCGTGATGCGCACCTGGCAGACCGCCCACGCGATGAAGCGCCGCCGGGGAGCGCTGGGCACCGGGCCGGCCGACAACTTCCGGGCGAAACGCTACGTCGCCAAGTACACGATCGTCCCGGCGATCGCCCACGGCCTGGAGGGCGAGGTCGGCTCGGTCGAGGTCGGGAAGCTCGCCGACCTGGTTCTCTGGGAGCCCAAGTTCTTCGGCGTGCGGCCGCACGTCGTCGTGAAGGGCGGAATGATCGCGTGGGCGCAGATGGGCGACGCGAACGCGTCGATCCCGACGCCCGGTCCGGTGCTGCCCCGGCCGATGTGGGGGGCGCGGCCGACGGCCGCGAGCGCCACGAGCGTCCACTTCGTCGCGCCGGTCGCGATCGAGGACGGTCTCGCGGACCGGTTGAACGTCCGTCGTCGGCTGGCCCCGGTGGCCGACGTCCGACGTCGGGGAAAGGCCGATCTGCCGCTGAACGACGCGACGCCGGAGATCCGGGTCAACCCGGACACGTTCGCGGTGCACGTGGACGGTGATCTCATCGAGGAGTCGCCGATGACCGAGCTGCCGATGGCGCAGCGCTACTTCCTGTTCTGACGGTTCCGATGCGCCAAGCCCTCCTGCTCCTCGCCGACTCCCGGCTGCCGGCCGGGGCCCACGCCCACAGCGGCGGGGTCGCCCCGGCCGTCGACGAGGGCCTGATCAGCGGCGATCTCGCCGACGTCGTCGAGTTCCTGCGCGGTCGCCTCCACACCGCCGGCCTCCTCGCCGCCGCCGTGGCCGCCCGAGCCTGCCACCTGGCCGCAGCCACCCCCGCCCCGACAGAGGCCCGGCCCGCAGCCGCGAGCCCCGCGCCGGGCGCGGCCGCGGCCGACGCGACCTGGGCGGAGCTCGACGCCGCCGTCGACGCGCGTACCCCCTCGCCGGCCCAGCGCCAGACCTCCCGCGCCCAAGGACGAGCCCTCCTCCGCGTCGCCCGCCAGGCCTTCCCGCACCCGGCCCTGCAGACCCTGGGCACCCATCCCCACCACCCGATCGCCCTCGGCGTCGCCGTCCACGCCGCACACGGCACCCCCCACGAAGCCGCCGCCCTGGCCGTCGCCGCGAGCATCAACGGCCCCGCCTCCGCCGCCGTCCGCCTGCTCGGCCTGGACCCACTCGCCCTCACCGCCGCGCACGCGGCCCTGACCCCGACGGCGGACGCGGTCGCCACCGAAGCCGCCCAGTACGCCGACCGCCCCACGGACGCGCTCCCCGCGCCGTCCGCTCCCCTACTGGACCTGCTCGCGCAGGCCCACGCCCGTTCGGAGGTGCGTCTCTTTGCTTCCTGATGCCCACACCCTCGCGCACGCCAACGGCGAACCGCACGACCACGACGTCTTCGAACAGCACGCGCCGCTCACCGGCGAACTCGCGCCGAAGACGACGAAGCGCGCGTTCCGCGTCGGCGTCGGCGGCCCGGTCGGCTCCGGCAAGACCGCGCTGGTCGCCGCGCTCTGCCGCACGCTCGGCCCGGAGCTGCAGCTCGGCGTCGTCACGAACGACATCTACACGACCGAGGACGCCGACTTCCTGAAGAAGTCCGGCGTGCTCGCCCCCGAGCGCATCGCCGCGGTCGAGACCGGATGCTGCCCGCACACCGCGGTCCGCGACGACATCGCCGCCAACCTCGACGCCGTCGAAGGGCTGGAGGAGTCGTTCGCCCCGCTCGAGCTCGTCCTCGTCGAGAGCGGCGGCGACAACCTCACGATGACGTTCAGCCGCGGGCTCGTCGACGTCCAACTGTTCGTCCTGGACGTCTCCGGAGGAGACAAGGTGCCGCGCAAGGGCGGACCCGGGGTCACCGGGTCCGACCTGCTCGTCATCAACAAGACCGACCTGGCGCCGCTCGTCGGCGCCGACCTCGGCGTGATGGACCGGGACGCGGCCGCGGTGCGCCGCGGCAAGCCGGTCGTGTTCCAGTCGCTGCGGGAGGAGCCGTCGGCCGCGACGGTGGCCGGCTGGATCCGCGAGGCCCGCGACCGGTGGCTGCGTGAGGGCTAGCGCGCGGGCGGTCGCCGAACTCGTCGGCGACCGTACGGTCCTGCGGACGCTGAAGTCCCAGCCGCCGATCGTGCTGCGCCAGACCGACCGCGGGCTCACGATGGTCACCGGCGCGGCCGGACCGCTCGGCGGCGACCGCACCGACCTCACGGTCTCGGTCGGCGACGGCGCGTCCCTCGACGTCGGCTCGGCCGGCGCCTCGCTGGCCCTGCCCGGGGCGCACGGCGGGTCCAGCGAGGCACTCGTGTCGCTGCACGTCGGCGCGAACGCGTCGCTGCGCTGGGAACCGCAGCCGCTGGTGGTCGCGACCGGCGCCGATCACGTCGCGACGCTCGACGTCTCGCTCCACGAGTCGGCCCGCCTCACGCTCGTCGAGACGCTCGTGCTCGGCCGCCATGCCGAGGAGCCCGGCCGTCTGCGCACCCGCTGGCGCGTCCGCCGCGCCGGTCGCACGCTGCTCGCCCAGGATCTCGAGATCGGCACCGGCGCCCCCCGCGGGTGGGACGGTCCCGCCGTGCTGGGCGGCGCCCGCGTCGTCGCGACGGCCCTCGCCGTCGATCCCTTCCGGTCTCTCGATCACGCCGCCCGGCGGAACACCGAACCCGAGGTCCGGTGCGAGGTCATGCCGCTAGCCGACCTCTCTGCGGTAGTGATCACGGCCGTGGGGCCGGACACGGTCCGGGTAGGACGGGCGCTCGGGGCCTTGACGGAGACCGTCTCGCAGTAAACACTTACTGCGTGAGCGAGAGCAGAGAGGCCCTCCTTGCGGCCGCCGCCGAGGAGTTCGCGCAGTACGGGCTGCACGGTGCTCGGATCCGCGCGATCGTCGCCCGCGCCGGCGTCAACGAGCGCATGATCTACCACCACTTCGGCAGCAAGGAAGGCCTGTACGGAGCGGTCATGGACGAGCAGCGCCGGGCCATCGCGGAGGCGTGGTGGCCGGCCCTGGAGAAGGCTCGGGAGATGGAGCCGCTCGAGGGCATGCGGTACGTGCTCCGGTCGTCGCTCGACCTGGCGATCGCCCACCCGCACCGGTCGGCGCTGTTCCTGCAGGAGCAACTGGCCGGGCACTTCGGCACGTTGCATCCGACCTCGCCCGAGCAGTTGCCCGCGCAGATCCGGGAGCTGTACGAGCGAGGGCAGCGCGACGGCGTCTTCCGGAAGGACCTGCCGTTCGTCCTGGCCTACAGCACGGCGATCGGCTCGATCATGGCGATGGGCGCCACGAGCGCGAAGTCGTTCGAGTTCCTGGCCCCGGTCCTGGCGATGGGCGAGGACCGGGCGAAGGAGCTGGTGATCGACCAGTTCGTGCAGGGAATGACCCCGCCTTCCAACTGAATTCCCCGCTGCTTTTTTGACGTGCAGTCTGCAGTAAATGTTTACCGCGCAGTAAATGTTTACCGATCCGAAGGAGAGGACCGTGACCGTCACGGAGGACAACAGCAAGCTGACGCCCGAGCTCCTGAAGCTCGCCGGCGTCATCATGCTCGGCGCGATCATGATGCAGCTCGACGTCACGATGATGTCGATCGCGACGAACACGCTGATCAACGACTTCCACACCACGCTCTCGACGTTCCAGTGGGTCAGCACCGGCTACCTGCTGTCGATGGCGAGCGTCATCCCGATCGCCGGGTGGGCGCTGGAACGCTACGGCGCCCGGACGATGTGGATGTTCACGCTCGTGGTGTTCCTGCTCGGCTCGGTGCTGTGCGGGATGGCCTGGTCGATCGGCAGCCTGATCGTGTTCCGGGTGATCCAGGGCATCGGCGCCGGCATGATCCTCCCGCTGGCCCAGTCGATCCTGGCGATCGCCGCCGGACCGGAGCGGCTCGGGCGGGTGATGGCGACGATCGGTCTCCCCGCGCTGCTCGGCCCGGTTCTGGGGCCGATCCTCGGTGGGCTCATCGTCACGAACCTGTCGTGGCGCTGGATCTTCTACGTCAATCTGCCGATCTGCGCGCTCGCGCTGCTGCTCGCGCCGCGGTTCCTGCCCCGGATCGCACCCGGGGCCGCGCGCACCCCGCTGGACGTGCTCGGGCTGGTGCTGCTCGCGCCGGCGTTCGCGGCGATGATCTACGGCTTCGCCGAGGCCGGACGCAACGGCAGCTTCTCCGACGTCGCGGTCATCGGGCCGGTCGTCGGGGGGCTGGCCCTGCTGGTGCTGTTCACGCTGCACTCGATCCGCCGGGGTGCCCGGGCGCTGATCGACGTCCGGTTGTTCCGGGTGCGCTCGTTCGCCGCCGCGGCCGGGCTGATCGTCGTCGCCAGCGGCGTCATGTTCGGGGCGCTGGGCCTGCTGCCGCTCTACTACCAGCAGGTCCGGGCCGAGGACGCGCTGCACACCGGGTTGCTGCTGATCCCGCTGGGGCTCGGGATGGGCTCGTCGCTGGTGGTCGCCGGGCGGCTCGCCGACCGGTTCCCGGCCGGTCCGATCGCGTTGGTCGGCCTGGTGCTCGGGGGGCTCGGAGGGCTGGCCTACACCGCGCTCGGTGCGGGCACGAGCTACGTGCTGATCGGGCTGGCCGAGGTGTTGAGCGGGATCGGCATCGGCGCGGTGCTCGTGCCGGTGATGAGCGCGGCCCTGCGCGGGCTGTCCCCGGAGGCGATTCCGCGGGCCAGCGTGTCGGTGCGGATCTTCCAGCAGCTCGGGGCGTCGCTCGGGAGCGCGGTGCTGTTCGTCGCGCTGCAGCGTCAGATCACCGATCGGGTGTCGGCGACCGGCCCGACTCCCGACGCGCTGGCGTCGTCGTTCGGCTCGACGTTCTGGTGGATAGTCGCGTTCGCCGCGGTCGCGGTCGTCCCCGCGCTGTTCCTGCCGTTCCGTCGGCGGCGAGCCGTCCAACCGTCCACGGAGGAGCTGACGACGGTGTGAGCTCCGGCGCCCCGGGCCTCCGCGCGGAGGCCCGGGCCGCCGTGGGTCAGGCCAGGGAGACCAGGCGGGCGCCGCCGTCGGACTCCAGGACCGTGCCGGTGAGGTTGCGGTTCGTGGCCGCCAGCACGACGGCCTCGGCGACGTCGTCCGCGGACGCGACCCGACGGGCCGGCAGCACTCCGGCGATCTGGTCGAACAGCGCCCGGCGGGCGTCGTCCGGGGTGCTGCTCCACCAGGGGGTGTCGACGAGCCCGGGCGAGACCGCGTTGACACGGATCGGCGCCAGCTCGACCGCGAGCGGCCGAACGAGCCCCTCGACCGCGGCGTTCAACGCCGACAGACCAGCGGTGCCGGGCATCCCCATCCGCGCCGACGACGCACTGACCAGCGTGATCGACCCGTCCGCGGACAGCTGCGGCAGCACGGCCTTGATCGCGCCGAGATGGACCCAGAACTTGGCGTCGAACGCCCGGCGCAGAACGTCGAGGTCGAGGTCGGCGACCGGGCCCATCCCCTCGGCCCCGCTGACCGTGACGACCAGCCAGTCGATCGTGTTCACCGACGCGGCCAGGTCGCCCAGCGCGGTCGGGTCGGCGGCGTCGGAGCGGTGACCGATCAGGTCGGGGTCGGTGGCGGCGAGATCGTCGAGACGACGCTTGTCGCGCCCGCTGACGTGGACGGTCGCGCCGAGCGCGCGCAGTTGCCGGGCCGTGGCCAGGCCGATGCCGGACGTGCCACCGAGAACGAGTGCTGTCTTTCCAGGCATGCGGGGACTCCCAATTTCGAACCGTCGCGTCTCGTTTTAGACTAGCCCCATGACGGCCGGACGCAAGCGGAGCGAGGAGAGCCGGAGCGCGATCCTCACCGGTGCGGTCGAGCTAGTCCGCGAGATCGGCTACGGCCGGTTGACGATCGAGGGCATCGCGGCCCGGGCCGGCGTCGGCAAGCAGACGATCTACCGGTGGTGGCCGTCGCGGGCCGACGTGCTGTTCGAGGCGCTCGCGACCCACGCCGACCTGGAGATCTCGGCCGACGACCACGGGTCGTACCGGGCCGACCTGCGCGCGTTCCTGTCGGAGTCGTTCGCGCTGGCCGAGGCGTCCGGGGTGGCGGAGATCCTGCGGCCGCTGATGGCCGAGGCACAGCTCGACCCGGCGTTCGGCGACCGGTTCCGGGACGCGTTCCTGACCCGTCGGCGGGCGGCGCTGCGCCGGGTGCTGGACCGGGCCGCGGAGCGCGGCGACCTCCCGGCGCAGCCGCCGCCGGACCTGGTGATCGACGTCGTGTTCGGCGTGCTCTGGTACCGGGTGCTCGCGACCCGCGAACCGCTGGTGCCCACGCTCGCCGACGAGCTCACCGAACTGCTGGCTCCAGCAGCGTCGCCAGCGCCGGGTGCTCGATGAGGCTGCGCGGGGACGGGCCGGGCGTCAGCAGGCCGCGCCGGACGAACGTCCGGAGGATCTCGCCGCCGAGCGCGCCGCCGAGGTGCGGGCGGCCGGCGGTGGCGTCGAGGCAGCCGATGGCGAGCTTCCGCCGTCCGACGTCCGGGTAGTCGACGTCGAGCCGCTCCAGGGCTGCGGCCAGGCCGTCGCCGGGGGTGAGCACGGACTCGGCGTCCGGGCCGGGGATCAGGGCGCCCTCCGCGACCAGCCGGTCTAGCAGCCGGACGCCAGCGTCGCCGGCCAGGTGGTCGTAGCAGGTCCGGGCCCGGGCGAACGCCGAGAGCTCGCCCTCGTCGCCCGGGGTTCTGGCGCTCGGGGCGCCGACGTCCAGGGCCAGTGACTCCACGGCCGCGATCAGCGCGCGGACGGCGTCCGGATCGGTGACGTCGTAACGGGTGGAACGGCCCTCGCGCGACGTCCGGACCAGACCGGACGCGCGCAGCGCGGCGAGGTGGTTACCGAGGCGGGAGGGGGTGAGGCCGAGTCGCTCGGCCAGCGCGGACTGAGCGGACGGACCCCGGGTGGCGAGCAGGCGCAGGACCTCGAAGCGGATCGGGTCACCGACCGCGCCCAGTACGTCCGCCAGGTCCGCCATGGTTTGATCCTGCCCCACAACGACAATTCATGCATTCATGAAGCGTCATAGCGTGGAAGGTCGTCTCCTGTTCGGGACCGGCATCAACGGCATCGGCGGCGGGCTCTGGTTCACGATCTGGGCGCTGTACCTGACCCGGGTGATCGGCCTGCCCGCCGGTCGGCTGGGGCTATCGCTCGCGGTGGCCGGAGTCGTCGGGATCGCGCTGTCGCTGCCCGGCGGGGCGATCGCCGACCGGTTCGGCGCGCGCCGGGTCGCGCTGACGATCAACCTGGTGCGCGCGGTCGCCTGCCTGGCCTTCCTCGCGGTGGACGGGCTGGTCGCGCTGACGCTGGTCGCGGCCGTGTTCAACGGGGCCCAGGTGGTCGGGTCCGGGGTCGGGAACGCGCTCATCACCGGGCTGTTCGACGATGAGCGGCGGATGCGGATGCTGGCCCGGTCGCGGGCCGCCGTGCACGCCGGGAACACGGTCGGGGCCGGGATCGGGGCGGCCGTGCTGGCCGTGGATCAGCGGTGGGCCTACGCGGCGGCGATCGTGTTCAACGCGGTCACGTTCGTGGTGAACGCGGGGCTGCTGGCCGGGGTGCCGGAGACGCCGACCCGGCGACGGCTGAGCCGGTGGGCGGGGCTGCGCGGGCCCGCGATCCGGGACCGGCGGTACCTGCTGGCGATGGCCCCGATCACCGCGCTGACCGCGTGCTGGGCCGTGCAGTCGACCGGGATTCCGCTCTGGGTCGTGTCGTCGACGTCGGCCCCGCCGGTGGTGGCCGCGGGCACGGTGATCGTCAGTTCGGTGCTGATAGCCGGGTTGCAGAGCGCGGTGAGCGCGCGGGTGCTGACGATCCGGCAGGGCGCGGTCGCGGCGACGCTCGCCGGGGTGGTGCTCGCGGTGAGCTGCCTGGTGTTTCTTCCGGCGGCCGGGAAGGGGGCGGGATGGGCGGCGGTGATCGTGCTCGGGGGTGGGTTGCTGCATGTAGTCGGTGAGCTGTTGTTCGTGAGTGGGCAGTGGGCGGTGTCGGTGGGGTTGATGCGGGAGGAGTTTCGGGGGGAGTACCTGGGTGTGAGCGCGGCGATGACCGGGGTGGTGCAGGAGTTCGCGCCGGGGGTGGTGGTGGGGTTGGTCGGGGGTTTGGGTGGGGTGGGATGGGTGGCGATGGCGGGGTTCTTCGTCGCGTGTGCGGTGCCGATCCTGCCCCTGGCCGCGCGAGCGGCGTCTGGCGTGGGGGACGCAGCCGGCGTGGCCGGGGCCGGCGGAGCCGGCGCGGGTGACGGGGGCGGGGTGGGCGCGGGGGCCGTCAGTTGATGGGTTCGGCGGGCATGGTGGCTCGGACGGCGTCGAGGAGGGCGTCCCGCGTTGCGAGCGTGGTGCGAGCCCGGCCCCGGGACTCGCCGAGGGCGATCTCGGCGGCGTCGATCGCGCGCCAGTCGTCCAGCGTGAACACCCGGACGCCCCGCTCGGCCAGTAGATCGGTGACCGCGTCGCGGCCCGGCCGCTCGGCCCGGGGCAGAGCCCCGGAGGTCGCGTCCTCGAGCAGCGTGGCGACGGTCTCGTGCGCGTCGGCCTTGTTCGTGCCGATCACCCCGCTGGGCCCCCGCTTGATCCACCCGGCGACGTACTCCCCGGCCGCCGCCACCCCGTCGCGCACCACCCGCCCCTGCTCGTGCGGCACCACGTTCAGACGCGAGTCGAACGGCAGGCCCACCATCGGCACCCCGCGGTACCCGACCGACCGCACGACCAGCTGAGCCTCGATCACCGACCGCTCCCCGGTCCCGACCACAGACCCGTCGTCAGCGAGCGCGGTGCGCTCGACGACCACCCCCTCGACCCGGTCACGGCCCAGGATCTCCACCGGCCGGGTGAAGAACCGCAGGTGGACCCCGGTAGGGCCGCTCCCGCTCTCGTCTGCCTCGGCCCACCCTCGCAGTACGTCGACGTTCCGAGCCACCGCCCGGTCGGAAGCCAGGATCGCGTCGGTGGCCGGATGCGGCGCCAGATCGGCCGGATCCACCCGCACGGAGACGCCCTCGAGCTTGCCCAGCTCGCGCAGCTCCTTCGTGGTGAACGCGGCATGCGCTGGGGACCGACGTCCGAGCAGGTGAATCTGACGAACCGGGCAGCTCCCCAGCGCGCTCAGGACGTGCTCGGGCATGTCGGTGTGATCGAGCGCCCCGCACCGCGCCAGCACCCGCCCAACATCCAGCGCAACGTTCCCCACCCCGACGACCACCGCCGACCGCGCCGTCAGCAACGCCTCCTCGACCGCCCCCCGGGCCGCGTCAGGATGGCCGCAGTACCAGGCGACGACGTCGGTGGCGGGCAGGCTGCCGGGAAGGTCCTCGCCCGGTATACCGAGCCGCCGGTCGGCCGAGGCCCCGAACGTGTAGACGACCGCGTCGTAGTGGCGGCGGAGCTCCTCGACCGTGAGGTCGGTACCGAGCTCGACGTTGCCGAGGAAGCGCACCGACGGGTCCCGGAGCAGGCGCCAGAGCGTCTCCCGGATGCCGCGGATGCTCAAATGATCGGGCGCCACGCCGTACCGCACCAGCCCGAACGGCGTAGGGAGCCGATCAAGGACGTCGACGTCGATCTCCACGTCGGTCTGCCGGGTCAGCGCCTCGGCCGCGTAGATACCCGAGGGGCCTGATCCGACGACAGCTACCCGAAGTGGTCGCTGGTCCACTCGTTCACAGTACGTCGGACGGGTGCGGGCACCACCAAAACCCACAAACGAACGCCCGAGGTCGCGACCGCGCCCGCGCGGTGACCCCGGGCTACCCGCTGGCCGGTTGCGGCGACCGCGTCGAGGAGAACGGGGGCAGGGATCTGGCGTGTCGCCGGCCTTCGCGAGCGGTGACCAACCGTGCGAGGGCTGGTGACCGGCCTCGGCCGCGAGATGGATCGTGGGCTCTCTGCCCGCCGCGCGACCGATAGGCCGACAGCCGCTGTCGAATCCCCGGGCAGGTTCCGCGTGGTCAGTCCGCGGCCCTGAGCCCGTGTAGGCAGGTCGTTGACCATCCCGCCCAGATCCCGTCGCACGGCTGATCGCGTAACAGCCCGCGCCCCTACTGCTGCGGCGATCCGGCCGCGAAAGCACCAGCCTGGGTTGCCGCCGGATCCCGCCGATGCCCCTCCGCCGTGGACGCGGTGACCAATCCCCAGCCCCTGGCGCCGCAGAACTGGCGGACGCCCCTATCCCCCTGCCGCCGTCGGCCGGCCGGCCGGCCCAGCAATACCCCGCCTTGCCGCACCCTGCCTTCCCGGCTGCCCCAGCCCCGCTCGCTACCTCGGACCCGATCGGCAACCTCCCGTGGCCCAGTGGGCAACTCCCGGCCCCGCCTGTCGCCGGCCCGCACAGCAATCGCCGGCCCCGCCGCTTCCAACTCGCCCGCACCGCAGACCCGATTGACGACCTCGGCCCGACCGGTCGCCGGAGGCCCAACGGGCAACTTCAGGGACCACCTGTCGAGGCCGACCCGGCAACGAACCTCAGCCCCCTGCCACCGCGGGCCCGCCCGGCAACCCCCCGCCTCGCCGCGCCCGGCAACCCCCCGGCCTCGCCGCACCCGGCAACCCCCCGGCCCGACCGCCCTCCGCCCGGCAGCCCCTGCCCACCCGGCCATGCCGCACCCGGGCCCGGCCCCTACCTGCCCGGCTGGGCCCGGCCGCCGCCGGCCGGGGGTGCACCCGCGGCTTCGCCGGCCCGACGCGCCGGTCCGGCGCTACAGCTCGGCCAGGACGCCGGCCGGCAATTCGACCGGGCGGTCCGGCGACTCCCGGTAGACGCGAATCAACACCGACACCCAACTCCGATACGGCGACCAGCGACGGGCGACCTCGTTCAGCCGGGCCGGCTCGCTGCCCGGGAGTCGATAGAGCTGCACCATCGTCGCGTGCAGCCGGCGCTCGGCCTGGGCGAATACGTCGGGCGCGCCGGCGCCTCGGATCAGCGTCAGCTCGGCTGAGAACGGGCCGATGCCGGGCAGGCGCTGCAGGTCGGCCATGGCCTCGGCGGGGTCCAGGGCGCGGAGCCGCTCGCCGGTGAGGCGCCCCTCGGCGGCGGCCCGGGCCAGCGCGTGCAGGCGCTCGACCTTGGGCTGCGGTACGCCCTCGAGTTCGCTGGTGGCGAGCAGCGTCGCCGGATCGGGGAACGCGAACATCTCGACCCCGGCGATCGTCCGGCGCTCGCCGTGCCGAGACGCGATCCGGGCCTTGACCGCGGCCGCTTGGGCGATGCGCACCCGGTGACTGAGCACGGCCCAGCAGGCGGCCTCGTACGGCGAGTAGAAGCACACCGGACGCAGACCGGCGAACCTGGCCTGCAACGCACCGACCACCGGATCGGCCGCCCCGATCGCGGCGAACCCGGACCCGTCGACGTCGAGCGAGAGGATTCGCGCCAGCTGCGTCGACGCCCGCGCCCGGACGTCGTCGGGGACCTCGTCGTCGAGATCGGCCACCACCGCGCCGTCGGCGCGCTGAATCACGGCGAGCCCCACGGCCGGCCACTCGGCACCGGGGGTCTCGACCGGGAACGCGAACCGCAGGACGCCGTCGTCGGCGCCGGTGTACCGAGCCGGGCCGAAGCCCTCGAGAAACCGGGTGCTGGCCGCGAGCGAGAACGGCCCGCTGGGCGTCAGGACAATGGCAGTCACCAGACCCTCCTTCCGACGCCCCCGGTTCTACCCCTCCCCTCCGACAGTTCCGCTCACCACGGCATCCGGAACAGATCGCCCTCCGGCGTGCGGTGGTAGAGCCGGTGGACGTGGCCACCGGAGGCGATCCGTTCGTCGGCGACGAAGTAGACGTCGCCGGGGCGGGTCACGCTGATCGAGACCGTGCGCAGCAGCGCCACCGGCCGCACGAAGCCCAGCGCGTCGACCTCGCGGGCGTCGCCGCCACCGAGGTAGACGGTCCCGTCGGACGCGGCCGCCAGCGCGTACACACTCGGGATGCCGACGATCGTGGCCTGCACGTTGTTGCGGAACGGCCCGGTCGTCCCGTCGCCGGCGAACGTCCGGATGAAGCCGGAGCCGACGCGGACGACCCGGACCCTCCGGTTGCCCTGATCGGCGATGTACAGCCGCTCGCCGTCCGGGTCGACCGCGACGGCGGTCGGCGTGTTGAGCAGCGCCCAGCTCGCGTACAGGCCGTCGCCGCCGAAGCCGGTCTGTCCGGTTCCGGCGAACGCCTCGATGGTTCCGCCGGTCACCCGGCTGACCCGATTGCGGGTCTGCTCCGCGATGAAGAGGACGCCGTTCCGGCTCACCGTGATCGTGAACGGCTCGGACAGGCGAACGGACGTGCTGCGGGTCCGGCCGCTGACCGGGCGGTTGCCGCCGCCGGCGACCGTCGTGATCGTGCCGTCGGAGGAGACCTTGCGGACGCGGCGGTTGCCCTGGTCGGCGATGTAGAGGTTGCCGTTGCCGTCGAGCGCGAGCGGGCCCGGGTTGCTGAGCGACGCTTTCACCGCGGTGCCGCCGTCGCCGGAGAAGCCGTCGGAACCATTGCCGGCCACGACGACCGGCGAGGAGCCGGAGAGGCCGCGGGCGTCGATCCTCCGGACCTCGTTGTGGGCGGGGTCGGAGACGTAGATCGTCGTGCCGCCG
The DNA here is from genome assembly GCF_006912135.1 of Cryptosporangium phraense. Lineage (NCBI taxonomy): Bacteria > Bacillati > Actinomycetota > Actinomycetes > Cryptosporangiales > Cryptosporangiaceae > Cryptosporangium > Cryptosporangium phraense. The sequence goes on from NZ_VIRS01000012.1 coordinate 66,941, forward strand.
ACGGCGACGCTGCCCGGGCCGGGGACGACGTCCGGGCCGGCCGAGAGCGTGCTGACGCCGAGCCCGACGACGACCGCGGCGAGGGCCGCGCCCAGGATCGCCGCCCCACCCGCCATCGCCCGTCCCCGTGGGAGCAGGCGGGCCAGCCGGCCGCGGGGGCGGTCCGAGTCGGCCCAGAGCCAGGCCGGGGTCGCGCTCACCACGAGCGCACCGTCCCGTGGGGGTCCCCAGGCGACGACGTCCGCGCGCCCGCCGCCCGGATCGCCCCGGGCCCCGACACCCGCCGCCGGCGCAGGCCACGCCTCCCGGTCCGGCTCGGCCGGAAGGCGATCGCGAGCCCGCCGATCGATGCCCTCCGGTCCCGCGGCCACGGCCTGCGCAGCGCCATCAGGCCCGACGGCGGCGCCCGGCCCGCCAACGCCAGCCCGGCCAGCGGCGGGATCTCGGCCGACGGCGCCTCTCCGCCCACCAGCGCCGCGGCCGGCCGCGGCACCGCGCCCGGCCGCGCCCGGCCCACCGGCGCCACGCCCGGTGGCGGGATCTCGGCCGGCCGGACGCGGGATCGGGCGTGGTCCGAGCTCGAGCGGGCCGGACGACACCTCGTCCAGGCGGGTCGGAGGCAGACCCCAGGGCCAGTCGGGCAGACGCCGGCCCACCGTCGTCTCGAACGGGCGGACCCCGCTGCCTCCCCGGCCGGGCCGGGCCGACCGGGCCGCGTCGCGGACGTCGTCCCCCACCCGCACCGGCAGACCGGCCCGGGCCAGCCAGTCCGAGCCGTACGCCCCGGCCGCCGCCGTCGCCAGGTCGAGCGCGAAGGCCCGCGCGGTCGGCTGCCGGTCGTCGACGTCCTTCGACAGGCCGCGCAGGATCACCGCCGCCACCCGGGTCGCGACGTCCGGCATCGGGGGCGGCGGGGTCGCCTGGTGCGCGACCAGCATCGCGGCCGGCGACAACTCCCCCGCGAACAGCGGCCGCCCGGTGAGCAGCCGGTAGAGCACGACGCACAGCGAGTACAGGTCGGTCGCCGGCCCGAGCCGGCCGAGCGACGCCTGCTCCGGCGCCATGTACACCGGCGACCCGACGAACGAACTCGATGCCGCCGTCGTCCCGTCGAACAGCTTCGCGATCCCGAAGTCGGCGACCTTGACCGTCCCGTCCCCGGCGAACAGCAGGTTGTCGGGTTTGATGTCCCGGTGCAGGATCCGTCGGCCGTGCGCGGCCGACAACGCGTCCGCGACCGCGAGACCGAGTCCGCACGCGTACTCGGGCGTCACGCGGCCGAGGCCGCGCGCGCCCAGGCTCCCGCCGTTCAACCGCTCCATCACCAGCAGGTACAGGCCGTCGTACTCCACGTAGTCGTGCAGGCGGACGATGTGGGGATGGTCGAAGTCGGCCAGCACGCGGGCCTCGGCCAGGAACCGGTCTTCGGACGGACCCTGCTCCCCCAGCACCTTGATCGCGACCGCACGCCCGAGCCGGCGGTGGGTGCCGGCCACGACGAGACCGAAAGCGCCGCGACCGAGTTCCGCACCCAGCTCGTAGCCGGGTAGCGCCTCCTCGATACGCGCACGATCGACGATCATCCGGTCAAGTCTCGTTCCGTCCTCGTACCGTCCACAACGGCGTGGAAGTCTCAACCCGGAAACAAGCCAAGGAGATGACATGTCCGATCGGCGGTTCCGGTTCGGCCTGGTGGCCGCGCCGACCATGAGTGGGGACGAGTGGGTCGGGTTGGCCCGGCGGGCCGAGTCGCTCGGGTACGACATCCTGTTGGTGCCGGACGTGCCGGAGACCGGGTCGCCGTTCCCGGCCGCGGGGATCGCCGCGGGGGCGACCACCGCGCTCCGGGTCGGGACGTTCGTGCTGGTAGCGCCGGTGCGTACGCCGTCGTCGATCGCGGCCGAGAGCCGTACGCTGGATCGGCTCTCCAATGGACGGTTCGAGCTCGGACTGGGCACCGGCCGCCCGGGTGCGGAGGCCCTCGCGGCTCAGCTCGGCACCGAGTTCCCGCCGGCCGCGGAACGCATCGCCCGCGTCGGAGCCGCCGCCGAGGCCGTCCGCGCCGCCGCGGCCCCGGGCACTGCTGGGCCGGGCGCAGCGAACCCGGGCGGTGTGGGGGCCCGGACCGGGCCGCGGATCCTCGTTGCCGGGGCGGGGCCGAGGATTCTCACGCTGGCGGCTCAGGTCGCCGACACGATCACGATCGCGCTTCCGCCGTCGGCCGACGAGGCGGCGCTCGCCCAGGCGGTGGGGTCTCTCCGCGAATCGGCCGGCGACCGGTTCGAGCAGATCGAGCTCGCGCTCAACCTCGCGGCGGTCGGTGAGAAGCCGGTTCCCGGGCTCGAGCGGTGGCTCGGGGGGACTCCGGCCGAGTTGGCCGCCCGCGGGGCGATCGGCGTGCTCACCGGCACTCCGGCCGAGATGGCCGATCGCTTGTCGAGGCGCCGCGACGAGCTCGGCATCTCGTACGTCGCCGCCAACGCCGCCGCCATCGACGATCTGGCCCCGGTAGTCGAACGCCTGACCGGCACCTGACCCTCCGGCGCCGGTGCCGGGGGTGGCCCGGCTGGGGCTATCGCGGCGCGGCCGACAGCGCCAAGCCCCAGGCGACGGCATAGCGGTGACCCAGTCGGCCGGCCACGTTTCCACGGCCCAGGCCGACGCCGTCCGGCAGCACGGCGTCCACCACCCGGAGCACCTCGTCGTCGCCGGCCGGGCCGCCGACCACCAGCACGGTTCCGCCGGACGCCCCGGCCAGCCCGCGCCGTACCGCTGTGCCCAGCACGGCCTGCTTCAACGAAAGGCGGAACGAGCGCCACTCGGCCGGTCCGATCCGGACCGTGACCGGCAGCAGACCGGCCGGCCCCGGCGCCGCGAGCCATCCGACGGTGCCCGGCGGCTGCGGCGCGGGCAGGAACGTCTTGTCGCCGTCCTCCTGGGTCGCCAACTGCGGCGTCTCCACCCGCACGGCCGGACCGCGCTTCGCCCACTCCGCGACGCCCCGCGTCACCCCCAGCCCGAGCGCCACCGCCGCGGTCAACAGGTCTCCCCCACCGGCCATCACCCGCTCCCCGACCGCCCCGCCCCCAGCCCCGCCGACCCCGCCCCTGCCTCCGTCGACCCCGCCCTCGGCGAGGCCGCCGCCGACACCCGCGCCGCCCCCGGCCACACCCGCGCCGCCCCCGGCTTCGCCGGGACCGACGCCGGCGCCGACCACGTCGACGGTCCCGCCGCCCAGGTCGAGGACCACTGCGTCCGGCGGGGCGCCCGGCGTCGTCAGCGCTCCGCGCAACGCGGCCGACGCCTCGCTCGGCGCGCACCGCACCGGCACGCCCAACGCCTCCGCCAGCAACTCCGACGCCGGCACCGGCCCGCCCGACGGCAGCAACCCGGCCAGCACGAACCCCGACTCCCCGGCTCCGGCCCGCACCAGCAGTGACGACGCGAGCGCCCCCACGTCCACGACGGCCAGGTCGTCCACGTCCACCGGCTCGGCGCCCTCGAGGACGTAGGCGATCGCGTCCACGTCCCGCCGCGCCGCGTCGGCCAGCGACACGTCGCCGGACGGCGTCCGAATGAGGCTGGAAGGGGTGCTGACGACGGGCGGAGCCACCGGGAGGGCGGCCACGACCGCGCTCGAGACGTCGGCCACCCGGCGGGCCACCCGGCGCAGCGCAGCGGTCTCGGACGCCCCGGCCGACAACGCACCGGCCAGGAACAACGGATCGGTCAGCCGTCGCAAGGGACGTCCGGCCTCCGCGACCTCCACCGCCACCGCGGACGCCGAGGCCACCTCGGACAGGTCCACCCCGTCGACGACGGGCACCGGCGCGCCGAGCCGGTTCGCCACCAACCGGGCCTCGTCCGCGGCCAGCAGCACCCCGACGATCGGCGCCCCCGCCGAGATCAACTCCCGCAGCCGAGGCACCGCCTCCCGGTACCCACCCGCCACGAGCACCACGACCGACCCGCCCGCCACCGACCCGCCTACCGGCGGCCCGCCGGCCAGCGGCCCGGCCACCCGGGCCAAGGTCTCCAACGGCACCGGCCGCCCGACCCCCACCCCCGACCCACCCGGCGACGAAACCCCAGCCGCCACCACCGCGAACCGCCCCGTATCCACCGGAGCCGCCCGCACCACCCCGGCCGACACCCGCACCGGACGCAACGGCGCCACCGCCGCCCCCACCAACTCCCCACCCACCCGCCGCACCAACCGGCGCACCAACGCCGCCGCACCCTGCACCGACGACGGCGAGCCCTTCACACCCCGGGTCATCGTCCGGTCCCAGGCCACGGGCTCGCCGGTCGCGACCGAGGCGAGCACGACCTCGGTCGTGGCGTTGCCGACGTCGACGCCCGCGACGACCCTCAGCGACACAGACCGCGCCGCTGGTAGACCGCGGCCGCCTCCCGCACCAACTCGGCGTTGATCACCGCGCCCCGCTCGGCCAGCCAATCGGCGATCTCGGACAGCTCCTCGAACGTGCTCCGGCGCGGGCGCAACGCCTCGTAGATCCGCATCACGTCGTCGTCGTCGAGCGCGGTGAGCTCGGCGGCCCGCCGGAAGTTCGCCGCCAACTGCGGGTTGCCGTGCTGCGAAGCCACCTGGGCCTGGTGCTCCAGCGTCTCCGGATGGATCCGCAGGTCATCGGCCGACACCTCACCGGCCCGCACGGAGTCCAACGTCACCGAGTCCAGCGCCCGCCCAGAAAAGGCCTTCATTCAGCCACCTTCAGCTCGTCCGGGCCGATCGGCGCGCAGCAGCCCCGCTCCACCGCGATCAGCGACACCACCGCGGTGTGGTACCGCGCCTCGATCGCTTCGTCGGTGTACGGGTTCTTGGCCGGCTCCGGAATCGCGCCTCGCGCGTGCCGGGCCGCGTTCACCCCGAGCAGCCGGTAGTCACCCCGTCCCAGCACCGGCGCCACCGAGTACAGCTCGAGGTTGGCCAGCGGCGGCAGGTCCCGCCGGTGGATCAGCGCGGTGCCCTTCGCCTGCAGCCCGACCGACACGCCGGACCCGGCCAACCGGGCCGCCGACAGCCCGATCATGCCCAGGTCGAGCGTGTCGTTCACCCGCACCACCCGCCCGACGCAGCCCTCCTCCTCGATCCCGGCCAGGATCTCACGGAGCACGTCGACGACGGTCAGCCCGGAGAGCGTCCGCCAGATCTCCCGGCCGGTCGCCGGCGAGACGCCGATCACGACGTCCCGCGGATCGGTCCCGACGAGACCCGGCCCGGCCACCGAGATCGCGTCCGACGCCCACGAGGCCTGCTCGGCCCGGAGGTCCTCCACCGACCGCGCCTGCCGGATGTCGTCGATCTCTTTCCGACGGGCCGGGGACGGCTCGTACCCGGTGCCCGGACCGGCGTAGTCGTTCGGGTCGGTCACGGCCGAGAGCACCGACATGTCCTCGGTGAAGATCGCCGCGGTCTGCAGGTAGTCGCCCACGACCCGGGCCTTCAGCATCGCCAGCATCCGGGCGGCCTCGTCCTCGAACCCCGACTCGGCCAGCGCCGCGACCACGTCCACCATCGACAGGCCGCTCTCCCGGATCGTCCGGGCCGCGTTCAGCACGCTGAGAGCGTCGTCCCCGACCAGATCCTTCGACCCGACGGCGTCCACCGCCGCGTCGACCGACTCGTCGGACAGGTCGGCGAGGCCGAACCAGCGGTAGACGGCCTGCACCGCCTCGGCGGCGCGCCGGCGCAGCGCCTCCAGCGAGTCCGGCGGAGCGGTCCGCAGGCCGCCGTCGACACCCCAGTCACGCTGCATCGCGAGCCAGTCGTCGAGGTCCTCGGCGTTCCAGTTGCTCGGGCCGAACATGTTGTCGTAGCGCTGGATCGTGCCGAACCCGCTGCACACGAAGTCGGACCCGGCCAGCAGGATCGGCAGCGTCCGCGACGTCCTCCGGACGTCGGACTCGCTCATCAGCGCGTCGTTGCCGGTGCAGGCCTCCAGGTTGCGGGCCATCACCATCACGTTCTCGGCCATCAGCTCACGCACGCCGTTCGGCACCGCGGCCGCGACCGACGCGCCGTCGATGCCTCCGTTCTGCACGCCCTGCGCGCCGATCGCCCGGGCCAGGGCCACGCAGCGCGACTCCAGGTAGAGCATCGAGCGGCGCTCCGCGCCACCCATCAGGACCTCGGCCCCAGCTCCGGACGACACCCGCATCTTGATCCCGCGCGACGCGTAGGCCGACGTCAGGAACGCCTTCGACCAGGGCGTGTCGTCGCCGTCGGTGAAGACGTCCTCGGTGCCGTAGAGCGAGACGGTCTCGGCGTAGGAGACGAACCCGCGCAGGCCGAGCTCCAGCTCGAGCGCCTCCTCCACCGAACACTGCACGAGGACGCCGGCCGCGCCGACGGCCGCCCCGACGCTCACCGCGACCGCGTTCGAGGGTGCGTCGGCCAGTACCGGCACCGTGGTCTCGAGCTCGCGGAAGCCGTAGGCGGCCGCGGTCGCCGCGTCGGCGGCGAGCAGCAGCGGATCGTCGGCGCGGTTCGTGACGTGCCCCTGGTTGCTGGGCGTCTTGCGGGCCCGCAGCTTGGTCATCGCCATCGTGAGCTCGGCCGGCCGGAGCAGCGCCAGCACCCGGGCGAGCTTCGCCGGGGTGCAGCCCGCGATCAGGCGCACCACCTGCTGCCGCGGGACCGCGAAGTCGACGAGCATCCGGGCCAGCTGGACGTCGGTGTAGGCCATCGCCTCCTCGGCGACGTCCAGGTCGAGCCCGTGGACGGCGATGAACGCGTCGATCGTGTCGAAGTCGTCCTCGGCCACGCCGTCCAGCTCGACGACCCGGCCGTCGACCAGCCGGAGCGAGGGCTCCGGGTCGTGCGGCGAGCGCAGCGCGACCAGGCCGAGATCGGGGTTCTCGACCGCGAACCCGTCGAGGTTCACGCGCTGGGCGTCCAAGGCCCGGATCCGCCCCACGCCCATGCAGTCTCCTAGTTGAGGTTGATGCTGATCTGCGTGAGATCGCCGCCCGACGTGCGCTTGAAGATCGCGTTCTGTGAGAGGAAGTAGACGACACCATTGGGCCCGGCCGCTACGGCATCGACGTACCGGCCGCTGACGAGTTCCCGGGCCGAGCCGCCGTTCCGGAGCTCGCACACCCCGTACGAGCCGACGTAGAGCGCGTTCTCGGAGCTGATGCCGAGCGCGTCCGGGCCGTTCGCGACGATCTTCGACGGGCAGTCGGCCAGCGTGCCGCCGCCCGCGACCGGCTCGATGTCGCCGTTGACCTGGAAGCCCCAGATGATGTGGTGCCCCCGGTCGGCGACGTAGACCCGGCCGTCGCTGCCGACCGCGATCGAGCGGATCTGGTCCAGCGCGGCCGAGCTGTCGGGCGTCCCCGCCGTCGTCTCCTCGGTCGGGTTCTCGGCGACGACGGTCAGGCCCTTCGTGCCCAGCCGGCGGACGCGCTGGGTGCCGCTGCCCGACTCGGCGATGTAGAGCTGGCCGGTGCGGCTGGTGGCGATCACGAAGAAGTTCGGCAGCTGGGCCGCCTGGGGGTTCGTCAGGTCGTCGCTCTCGCTGGCGGTGGGCTGGCCGCCGACCACGGTCCGGATCTTGCCGTCCGCGGTGACCTGCCGGATCCGCCGTTCGGCGGTGTCGGCGATGTAGAGGCTGCCCTCGGGCCCGATCGCCAGCGACTGCGGGTACGCCAGCTGGGCCTTCATCGCGGGCCCGCCGTCGCCGCCGGACCCGGGGCTGACCTCGGGGCCGGTGCCGGCCACGACCGACACCTGGCCGGACGGCGTCACCTTGCGGATCTGCCGGTTGGAGACGTCGCTGACGTAGAGGTTGCCGGAGCCGTCGACGACCAGGCCGCGGGGCGTGGTCGTGCGGATCGCGATCTCACCGTCGCCGGAATCGGACTTCCAGGGCGCGAGCACGGCCAGCGTCACGCCGGTGACGGCCAGGACCGTGACCGCGCCGATCGCGCTGAGGATCCCGGGACGGCGGTACCAGGGCCGGCGCGGACGCCCGCCCTCGTCGGCCGGCGGCCAGTCGTCCGGATCGTCGTAGTCGGGGAACTTCGTCTCCGGCGGAGGCGGCCCCTCGTCGAAGGCCGGGCGACCGCCCGACCGCGGGAAGCCCGACGTCGGGGCACCGGAGATGGGGGCGCCGCTGACCGGGGCGCCACTGACCGGAGCGTCGAGAGCGGGGGCCCCGGAGACGGGGGCGCCGCTGGTAGGGGAACCGGCGAGGGCCCGGTTCGGACTGGTCTGACCGGGGACGGCCACGCTCGCGCGGGCGGTCAGCGACCGCTCGTCGGCCTCGAGCGACCCCATCCGGGTCACGCCCTCCATCCGCCCCCGGGCCGCGCTGCGGACCCGGCTCGACACCCGGATCGGCACCGAGACCTGGTCGAGCCAGTCCACGCCGAGCGCCTCGGCCGCGCCGCGGCCCAGGTCGATCGCGAACTCGTGCGCCGACCGCTGCCGGTCGTTGGGGTCCTTGCTCAGCGACTGGTCGAGCACGGCCGAGAGCGACCGGGGAACAGTGAGCAATCGCGGTGGTGGCACGTTGACGTGGTGGTGCAGCAGCGCCGAGAGCGGCAGGTCGCGGCTGAACGGCAGCTTCCCGCTGAACAGCTCGTAGAGCACGACGCCGAGCGAGTAGACGTCGGTCGCCGGGCCGATCCGGAACCCCTGGATCCGTTCGGGCGCGGTGTAGGCGGGTGTCCCGGAGGCCGCGCTGACCAGTGACGCACCGTCGGAAACGGTGCCGAACCCGACCAGCTTGAGGATTCCGTCGTTCGTGTAGAGCACGTTCTCCGGGCGGACGTCCCGGTGCAGCAGGCCGCGCTGGTGGACCGCAGCCAGCGCGTCGGCGATGGCCAGACCGGCGCCGCAGGCTTCGATCGCCGTCAGCCCGGGCCGTTGATGCAGCATCGGGCCGGTCACCCGCTCCATGATGAGCAGGCAGAGCCCTTCGCTCTCGACGTAGTCATGAATCCGCACGATGTGCGGATGGTCGAGTTCGGCGAGCATCGTCGCCTCGGAGAGGAAGCGCTCGCGGAGCTCCGCGTCCGTTTCCCCGTCCGCCAGCACTTTGACCGCCGCTTGCCAGCCGATCCGCCGGTGACGGGCGGCGTACACGACGCCGTACCCGCCTCGGCCGATCCGCTCACCGACCTCATAGGCCGGTATGGCGGCGCCCAAGCGCTCGCGATTCATCAGCATGACCCACGTCCATCCGGCATCTCGGGCTCCGCTGCCACCACCGCTGATACGAACGCGATTCTGCCGAGCTAGGGGGACTAGGGGGAATTGGCGGCGAAAAGTATGGCTAGATGCCGACCGTCTCGGTAACCGAACTCCTCTGCCCTGATTACGTAACGTCCGCCGAACGGCCCATCTGTTCATGATGCGGAATCCGCAGGAGCGGCGTAAGGCCATCGATCGGCGGCCGCCGTGGCGCAGGCGACATCCTGCTCCACCGTGCCGCCGCTGACGCCGACCCCGCCCACCACCCGCCCGTCGGCCCAGAGCGGCTTGCCGCCGCCGAAGCAGATGTACCGGCCCCCGGCGGCCGACGCCAGGCCCTGGAGCGGGCCGCCCGGCGCGGCCAGCGCCCCGAGCACGTCGGTGGCGACCCGGTGGGCCACCGCGGTGTAGGCCTTGTCGACGGCCAGCGTCGGGCCGGCGATCTCGGCGGCGTCCATCCGGACGAACGCCACCAGGTTGCCGCCACCGTCGACGACCGCGACCGAGACGAGCGCCCCCAGGCCCTTGGCCGTGGCCAGCGCAGCGGCGCAGAGCAGCAGCGCGGTGTCGAGGTCCGGCCCGATCGTCTCGGGCCCGATCATGCTCATCGACGCCAGGCTTCGGCGACGGCCTTCAGCCTGCGGTGCACCCCGCCCATCGCAGTCACGCCCGGCAGCGCGGACTTCGGCATCTTCGCGGTCATCGTGTAGACCGTGTCGACGACGTTCGCGACCGGCGTCAGCGTGGCCTGGGAGACCAGCTGGTAGGCGTCCAGGGTGCTCAGGCCGGTCTCGGTGGCCACCCAGCCGACGAGCTCGGAGTGCGCGATGCGGAACGCGTCCTCGAGCGGCTTGGTGGACCCGGTCGTGATCAGGTAGTCGTCGCTCTCGATCCGCGGCCAGCGGCAGGGCCGGCCCTTGAGCACGTCGACGACCAGCGCGGTGTCCATCGCGGTCTCGACCGCGACACCGCAGGTCTCGCCCTCGCCCTGGCGGGCATGCCCGTCGCCGAAGCTGAACAGCGCCCCGGGAACGTTGACCGGCAGGTAGCAGGTGACGCCGGCCCGCATCTCCGGCGTGTCCATGTTGCCGCCCCAGTCGCCGGGCGCGAGCGAGTTGCGGACCTCGCCCAGCGCCGGCGCCACCCCGACCGTCCCGTGCATGGGGTCGAGCGGGAGGTCGACGGTGAAGTCCGAATCGAGGGCGCGGTAGCGCACGGTGCGGGCCACGCGGTCGAGGTCGTAGATCCAGGTGCGCTCGGGCAGCGCCTGGTGGAGCAGCGGGGTCACCGGGGTGGCGGTGAGCGCCCCGAAGAACGGGACCGTGGTGCTGACGCCCCAGGTCTCCCGCGGCTCGATCGAGATGAAGTGCACGGCGAGCGTGTCGCCGGGCTCCGCGCCCTCGATGTGGAACGGACCGGTCTGCGGGTTGAGGTAGCGCGGGTCGCACAGCTCCGAGCTGCGGTCGTCCACCGAGCGGACGACGCCCGCGAAGCAGTCTCTGGTCCAGGTGGTGAGTACGGTGCCCGGCCTCAACGACGCGACCGGGGCGGCGCCGCCGAACGTGTAGACGAGTCCGGCCGGATCGACGTCGGGGTCCGGTTGGTAGTCGAAGCTGGGCACCGCCGGCCTCCTCAGCGCTCGTGCGACTCGGCCATCACCGTGGAGCCGATCCGGGCGTACCGCTCCGGGCTGCGGTACTTCAGCGCCAGCGCGATGACCGCACCGACGATGCCGATGCCGAGCACGATGTACGGCGTCGCCTTGAACACCGGGCTGCCCGCGGCCGCACCGGCCGCGAAGTCGATGTTCGTGAACAGCAGATAGACGACGTAGAGCATGCCGATCGCACCGATCAGCGGGGCCAGGAACGTGCGCCACCAGCTCGCGGTCTCCGGGTGCTGCTTGCGCACGTGGAAGTACCAGATCACCGCGATGGAGCAGATCGCCTGCACGATCAGGATCGCCATCGTGCCGAGGATCGCCATCAGCCCGTACTGGTGGACGTAGGCGACGTCCGGGGCCGCGTCGGTCGGCTTCTGCAGGAGGAAGAAGCCGAGCGTGATCAGCAGCGTGATGACGGTCTGGGTGATCGACGCGATGTGCGGCGAGCCGTGCTTGCCGTGCGTCGAGCCGAGCGTCTTCTTCAGACCGTCGACGACGCCGTCGCGGCCGAGCGCGTACAGGTACCGGGAGGCCGCGTTGTGGAACGCCAGCGCGCAGGCGAACGAGCCGGTGACGACGAGCACCTCGTAGACGTCCTTGACCCAGCCGGCCAGGAACCGGTCGGTGATGCCGTAGAACAGGTCGAACGCGTTGCCGGTGCTGCCGCGGGAGATCGCCACGGCCTGGTCGAGCCCGTTGCCGGCGATCGCCATCCACGACACGAACGTGTAGAAGAGGCCGAGGCCGATCACGGCGATCATCGTGGCCCGGGGAACGATCCGCTTCGGGTCCTTCGACTCCTCGCCGTAGACCGCGGTGGTCTCGAACCCGACCCAGGACCAGAACGCGAAGAACAGCCCGATCGCCGCGCTGCCGGTGATCGCCGCCTGCGGGTCGCTGGCGACCGCACCGAACGCGTTGACCGGGTTGATCGCGCCGGCCTCGATGCCGTCGGGGCCGCCGCCGCGGACCAGGATCGCGATGCCCAGCGCGGCCAGGATGACGACCTCGGCGACCAGGAAGACGCCGAGGATCTTGCCCGACAGCGAGATCTCGAAGTACCCGAGCGCGGCGATGATCGCGATGCCGATCAGCGCGTAGACGATCCAGCTGATCTTGGGCCCGCCGAAGTTCTCGATCGTGCTCTTCGTGAACGAGGCCAGGATGCCGATCAGCGACGCCTCGAACACGACGTAGGCGAGCGTCGCCATCAGGCCGGCGCCCATGCCCCAGACCTTGCCCAGGCCGTGCGAGATGAAGCCGTAGAACGCGCCGGTCGTCGTGATGTGCTTGGCCATCGTGACGTAGCCGATCGCGAAGATCGTCAGGATCACGGTGGCGAAGAAGAAGCCGGCCGGTGCGCCGATGCCGTTGCCGTAGCCGATCGCGATCGGCACGTTGCCGGTCATCGCGGTGATCGGGGCCGCGTTGGCCAGCGCGATGAACAGCACCGCCCAGAGCCCGATCGTGCCGGGCTTGAGCCGGTGTACCTCGTGGGGAGCCAGACCTTCGGACTCGGCTGAGACGTCTTCTGTGGTGCTCACGGGCCCACGCCCTTCCTGACTGACCAGCGGAATGGAGAGTTCGCCAGGGCGCAGCGTCGCGTCCGGTTGTCGAAGGAATGGGAGCGACTGATGTTCACCGTCGCGACACCGGGGATCGTGGCACCGTGAAGACCCTCGATCAATAGCGGGACCGTTACGGTCCTGTTTCGGTGCGACCGATTGACGAATCGGTCTGACCAGGGTTAGTTAATGGCTCTACCGCAGCGCGGCGGATTGCTCCCCCGGCCCCGGCGCGGAAGGTCGTGTTCATGACCGTTCAACCCGACCAGTCCACCGATCGAGTCGCCGAGCTCGCCGCCGCACTGGCCGGTGGCGGTTTCCCGTGGGCCTCCAAGGACGCGATGCTCGAGGCGTCCCAGTCGTACTGGAACCCCGGGAAGACCCGGTTCTGGATCGACGAGGGCGTCCCGCTGGTCATCGATCGGCGCGAGGGCTACCACCTGCACGACGTCTCCGGGCACACGCTGATCGACGTCCACCTCAACGGCGGGACGTACAACCTCGGCCACCGCAACCCCGACGTGCTGGCCGCGGTGAAGAACGCGATGGACCGGTTCGACGTCGGGAACCACCACTTCCCGTCGATGGCCCGCACCGCGCTGGCCGAGGCGCTGGTGCGCACGGCTCCGGCCGGCCTGACCAAGGTGATCTACGGCAGCGGCGGCGGCGAGGCGATCGACATCGCGATCAAGTCCGCCCGGCACGCCACCAAGCGGCGCAAGATCGTCTCGATCGTCAAGGCCTACCACGGGCACACCGGCCTGGCCGTCGGCACCGGCGACGACCGGTTCTCGCGGATGTTCCTCTCCGACGCCCCGGCCGACTTCCCGCACGTCGAGTTCAACGACCTCGGGGCGATGGCCGACGCGCTGCGCGGCGACGACGTCGCCGCGGTGATCATGGAGACGATCCCGGCCACCTACGGCTTCCCGATGCCCGCCCCGGGCTATCTGGCCGCGGTCAAGCGGCTCTGCGAGGACCACGGCACGCTCTACATCGCCGACGAGGTGCAGACCGGCCTCGGACGCACCGGCGCACTCTGGGGCATCACCAAGCACAACGTCGACCCGGACATCCTGGTCACCGGCAAGGGGCTGTCCGGCGGGATCTACCCGATCACCGCCGTGCTCGCGACCGACGAGGCCGCGGCCTGGCTCACCGAGGACGGCTTCGGCCACATCTCGACGTTCGGCGGCGCCGAGCTCGGGTGCGTCGCCGCGCTGTCGGCCCTGGACCTGACGCTGCGGGCCGAGACCAGGGACAACGTCGAGGCGCTGAGCGGCATCTTCGCCGAGGGGCTGGCCGCGATCCGGGCCGAGTTCCCCGACTGGCTGGTCGGCATCCGCAAGGACGGCGTGGTCATCGGGCTGGAGTTCGCGCACCGCGAGGGCGCCAAGTACGTGATGCGCCGGCTGTACCAGGGCGGGATCTGGGCGATCTTCTCCACGCTCGACCCGCGGGTGCTCCAGTACAAGCCGGGTCTGCTGGTCACGCCGGCGCTGGCGGCCGACATCCTGGAGCGCACCCGGGAGGCGATCCGCTTGTCGAAGGACGACGCCCGGTGATCGCCGAAGCCGCCGTGGCCCGGTACGGGCTGACCGCCTCGGTCGAGCTCCTCAACGTCTCGGAGAACGAGACCTATCTGGTCCGCGCGGCCGATTCCACCCGGGTGCTGCGGGTGCACCGGCTGGGGTACCACCCGCCGGGCGCGATCCCGTCCGAGCTGGCCTGGCTCGACGCGCTGCGCGCCGAGGCCGGGGTGCGGACCCCGCGGGTGATCCCGGCCGCGGACGGCTCCCGCGTGGTGACGGTGGCCGACCCGGCCGGTGGCCCGGACCGCGACTGCGTCCTGTTCGAGTTCCTCCCCGGCCGGGAGCCGTCCGAGGACAACCTGCGGGCCGACTTCGAACCGCTCGGCGCGCTCACCGCGCGCATGCACCAGCACGCGCGTGGGTGGGCTCGCCCCCCGGGGTTCGTCCGTTTCCATTGGGACGCTCCGGCCGCGTTCGGTTCTTCCGACGGCCCGGGACGCTGGGGCGACTGGCGGGCCTCGCCGGGCGTCGGGTCGGCCGAGCTGGCGGTTCTGGAGCGCCTCGAATCGACGCTGCGCGACCGGCTGAAGCGCTTCGGCCGCAGCCCCGAACGGTACGGGCTCATCCACGCCGACCTGCGCCTGGCCAACCTGCTGGCGTCGCCGGACGGGGTGAGCGTCATCGATTTCGACGACTGCGGGTTCGGCTGGTACCTCTACGATCTGGGTGCGGCGCTGAGTTTCGTCGAGCACCTGCCGGAGGTGCCCGAGGTCATCGACGCCTGGGTCCGCGGATACCGCTCGGTGGCCCCGCTGTCCGCCGAGGACGAGGCCGAGATCTGGACGTTCGTGCTGTTCCGGCGTCTGCTGCTGACCGCGTGGATCGGGTCCCACTCTACTGTGGACATCGCCGCGGAACTGGGCGCGGGCTATACGGCGGGCTCGTGCGCGCTGGCTGAGCAGTACCTGTCGACCCACACCTGAGGGGGATCCCATGTTCACTTCACTGGCCGGGCGATCGGTGATCGTCACCGGGGGCTCGCGGGGTATCGGGAAGGGCATCGCCCGGGTCTTCGCCGACGCGGGGGCGTCCGTGTTGATCGTCGGCCGCGATCTCGGGGTGGCCCAGGCGGCCGCGGACGAGATCGGGGCGTCGGCGGTCGCGGCCGACATCTCCACGGTGGACGGGTGCCGGGCCGTCGCCGAGGCGGCCGTCGAACGGCACGGCGGCATCGACGTCCTGTGCGCCAACGCCGGGATCTTCCCCGACCGCAAGCTCGCCGACCTGACCGAGGCCGACGTCGACGAGGTCTTCGGCACGAACGTCAAGGGGACGATCTTCGCGGTGCAGGCGTGCACCGCCGCGCTGGCCGCGTCCGGGCACGGGCGGGTGATCCTGACGTCGTCGATCACCGGTCCGATCACCGGCTACCCGGGCTGGTCGCACTACGGCGCCAGCAAGGCGGCCCAGCTGGGCTTCCTCCGCACCGCGGCCCTCGAGCTGGCGCCGGCGAAGATCACCGTGAACGCGGTGCTGCCGGGCAACGTCCTCACCGAGGGGCTCAACGTCCTGGGCGAGGACTACCAGCGGGTGATGGAGGCGTCGATTCCGCTCCGGCGGCTCGGCACGGTCGAGGAGATCGGCAACACGTGCCTGTTCCTGGCCACCGACGAGGCCGCGTTCATCACCGGCCAGACGATCGTCGTGGACGGCGGTCAGACGCTGCCCGAGACGCTCGAAGCGATCGCCACCGCGTGACCGACGGCACCGCGGTCGAGGCGGCCCGCAGCCGGATGCTGGAGCTGATCACGTCCGGGTCGCTGGAGCCCGGACAGCGGCTGGGCTCGGAGCGCGAACTGGCCAGCGATCTCGGGGTCAGCCGCACGACGCTGCGGCAGGCGCTCGGCGTCCTCGAGCAGTCCGGCGTCGTGCGCCGGGTCCCCGGCCGGGGCGGTGGCACGTTCGTCAGCCGGGCCAAGATCGAGCGGGACCTCTCCCGCGTGGTGGGCGTCCCGGCGCTGCTGCGGGCCCAGGGGTTCACCGCCGGGTCGCGGGTGATCAGCGCCGGGATCAGCGCGGCCGACGACGCGACCGCGGCCGCGCTCGAGCTCGAACCGGGCGGCCTGGTCGTCGAGATCGTGCGGATCCGGCTGGCCGACGGCCTCCCGGTGTCGCTGGAGCACGCCCGGCTGACCGCCGAGCGGTTCCCCGGGCTGCTGGAGCTCCCGCTCGGCGGCTCGGTGTACGAGCTGCTCGACGAGCACTACGGGGTGCGTCCGACCGAGGCCGTGGAACACATCGAGGCGGTGGCGGCCGGCCCCGACGAGGCGTCGGTGCTCGACGTCGCGGCCGGGGCGCCGCTGCTGTCGATCACCCGCACGGCCACCGACGCGGCCGGCGTCCCGTTCGAGTTCTCGCACGACCTGTTCCGCGGCGACCGCACCCGGATCCTGGTGCGGGCACCGGGCGCGACCGAGCTCGGCGTCATCAGCTAGGCGCGGGCCCGCTGCTCACGACGGACGGCGGTGGCGCCGGCGTCGTCGTCGCGACCGCGCCGGTCGTCGGCAGCGGGAGCGACGAGGACTGGTTCGGCTTCGGTACCGGCGCGGTCTCGCCCGGCGAGGCCTCGACGCCCCGGGACGCCGCCGGCGGCGCCGGTGTCTCGGCCCGCGGATCGGCCGGGGTCGCGGGCAGCTTGCCCGACGGCGTGGGTACCGCGGTGGGCGACGGCCCGGCCGGGGCCGGGACGGCCGGTTTGCTCGCCGGCTGGTGACTGGGCCGGACCGGGGTCTCGCGCACCTGGGTGACCAGCACCAACACGGCGATCGCGGCGAACGCGGCGGCCAGGGCCAGACCGGTGAACAGCCAGCGGACGTTCGACGCGGGCGGGCGGGCGCTGCCGGTCGGGGGCGCGGGCGGGCGGAGGTCGGCGGCGGTGATCGATTCGGCCCGCGCGGCCAGCGCCGAGCTCAGCCGCCGTTCGGTGTCCGTGAGCGTCATCTCCGGGCCTCCAGCAGCTTCTCCAGCGCGTCGAGGGCTCGGCTGGCGGTCGACTTCACGGTTCCGCGCGAGATGTTCAGCGTCTCGGCGATCTGGGCTTCCGACAGGTCGGACCAGTAGCGCAGCACCAGCACCTCGCGCTGGCGCTGCGGGAGCGTCCCGAGCGCGGCGAGCACCTCGCGGTGCTCCTCGGCCAGGATCACGCCCTCGTCGGTGGCCGGGGGGTACTCGACCCGCGGCGGTGCGGCCCGGAACGTCTTGCGACGGCGCAGGACGCTCCGGGCCGCGTTGACCACCGACCGGTGCAGGTAGCCGTCCGGGTTGTCGACGCCCGCCAGCGCGGCACCGTGGCGGCGGTACGCGGCGGCGAACGCGTCCTGGACGACGTCCTCGGCGGTGGGGAGGTCGTCCACCAGCAGGACGGCCAGGCGGACGAGCGCGAGCCGGCGGTGGTGGTACAGCTCGACGAGCGTCTGGTCGCTGCCGTTCGGGGCGGCCGGTACCGCTCCGGGGGCGCCCCAGGAGAGCTCTTCCGAGCCGATCGGCAGGGTGCCGGGGTCGGCGTCGGCGCCGGCGACCCAGCGCGCCAGCCAGCCCCACCAGCGTCGCTTGGTGGGGGCCGGGGCCGGCAGCAGGAACGTCGTCACCTGGCCATCCTCATCGAGTCGACTGCTTCGGCGCCACCGGCGCCGGGTGCGCGGGGGTTGCGCTCACCGCTGGCGCGGGATCAGCCGGAACCGCGCGGGGCGCGGCGGTCGTGGCCGGCTTCGGCCGCGCCGGGACCGCGGTGACGGCCGGCTCGGGCTGGGCCGGGACCGGGCGCGGGGCGGCGGTCGTAGCCGGCTTCGGCCGGGCCGGGACCGCCTTGGGCGGCGCGGTCTCGTCGACCGGGGGAACCGGCGCCGGGGTGACCGAGGTGCAGTCCGGCGCGGTGGCCGGCGGCGACGCGGGCGCCGGGGTCGCGGTCGCCGGCGACTTGGCCGGCGCGGGCGGCGCGGTCTCGGCCGGGACCGGCTGGGCGTCCTTCGGCGGCGCGGGACGCGCCGTCTTCGGCGGGGCCGTCTCGGCCGGGACCGGGACCGGCGCGGCCGTCTGGGCCGGGACCGGCGAGGCCGCCGTCTTCGGCGGGACCGGCGCGGCCGTCTGGGCCGGCTCGGCCGGAGTCGCGCAGTCCCGCGGCCCGTCGACGGTCGGGCTCGGCACCGCTGCCTTCGGCGGCACAGCCGTCTTCGGCGGCACCGGGGCCGGTTGCTTCGACGCCTGGGCGACGGTCGGCGACGGCACCGGGGCCGGGCGCCCGTCCGACGACATCGCGGCGTTCGCCGCCAACCCGCCTCCGACGACGAGGGCCACGGTCGCCGCCGAAGCCAGCAGAAGCGTGCGGGTACGAAGTCGGGGCACGGACACGACCATCTCCCAGGATCACGGGCCGCGTTCCGGCCCTTCACCCGTTCAGACGCCCGACCGAACCCCAGGTTGCTTCACACCGGCGACAAAACTCGATCCGTCCGCAGCCGGTACCCGCGCTTGATCACGGTCTCCACCAGATCCGCCGCCCCGAGCGCCGCCCGCAACCGCGTGATCGCCATCTCCACCGCGTGATCCCCGGCACCCCCGGCCGGCAGCACCGCACGCAGCTCGGCCCGGCTGAACACCCGCCCCGGCCGCGACGCCAGCGACCGCAGCACGGCCATCGACGCCGGCGGCGCGGGCACCAGCGCCCCGTCGAGCAGCACCGCGAACCCCCGCACCTGCACGGTGTGGTCCTGCACCCGGAACGTCGGGTACTTCGCCGGCAGCGCGTCGGAGACCGTCCGCACCATCGCCGCGAGCCGGTACCGCTCCGGGCTCACCACCGGAATCCCCCGCCGCTCCAGCACCGACGCGGTCACCGGCCCGACGCACACGGCCAGCACCGACGACGAGAACGCCCGGACCACGGCCTCGCCGCGACCGGCCTCGTCCGCCGTGGCCAGCAGGTTCGCCGACGCGGCCGCGCTGGTGAACGTCACCGCGTCGACCGCACCGGCGCAGATCGACTCGACCAGCCGCCGCAACGGCGCCCGGTCGTCCGGCGGCCGCCACCGGTACACCTCGACCTCGACGACCTCGGCACCGGCCGCGACCAGCGCCGACGCGACGTCCCGGAGCGGCTCGCCGTGCAACTGGATCGCCACCCGTTTGCCGGCCACGTCGGCGTCCAGCAAGTAGGAAAGGACCTCGGCGCTGGTCTCGGAGGAGGCGCTCCACTCCTCGGTCAGGCCGGCGGCGCGGATCGCGCCGCGGGCCTTGGGCCCGCGGGCCAGCACCGTCGCGTCGGTCAGCACGGCCCGCAGCGGCTCGGCCAGGCCCCAGCCCGCGGTGGCCTCCAGCCAGCCGCGGAAACCGACGCCGGTGGTGGCGACGACGACGTCGGGCGGGTCGGCGAGCAGGGCTTCGGTCGTGGCCCGGAGCATCGCGTCGTCGCGCAGCGGGACGATCCGCAGGGCCGGGGCCAGCACGACCCGGGCTCCCCGCCGCGCCAGCAGCGCGGCCAACTCGTCCCGGCGACGTTCGGCCGTGACCGCGACGGTGAAGCCGTCGAGCTCACCCACGCGACAGCTCGACCTCCACCATGCCGTCTCGGACCCGGACCGGCCAGGTCGGTAGGGCGGGTACCGCCGGGTCGGACAGGCACTCCCCGGTCGCGAGGTCGAACACCCGCTCGTTCAGCGGGGACGCGACCGCGCGGCGGCCGTTGCGGATGCCGACCAGGCCCCGGGCCATCACCTGCGCCCCGGTGTGCGGGTCCCGATTTCCGACGGCCTGGACCTGATCGTCCCACGATCGGAAGAGCGCGATCTGGGCGCCGTCGAACAGGGCGCAGGCTCCGCGCTCGGGCAGCAGGTCGGTCAGCCGGCAGGCCACGCGCCACTCAACGGCGATCAGCGAAGCGGTCATCATTACCTCCCGGGTCGGGCCCGGTCCGGGTCGCCGGGGCTCGCCGACCAGGTGCACCGGTCCGGATCTAGACGCTCAGAATCCGGTCGATATATGTCAGAACGGTTTCGCACCGAGTTCCCCGGCGAAAAGATCCGTTGGCCGGAGCAGAGGTTCCAGCCGAGCGCGGTCGAAATGACGCTTCTGCCCGGGCCAAGGGCCGGGTGGCCGGACGCCGCAGCAGGTCGTCGGTGGGATCCCGATGGCGGGGTCCGCCGCGGCGGGACGGAGCGCTAGCGGCCGTGGGAGAGCGCTTGCGGTCTGTTCAGGGACCGGGAGCGCGGCGGCACGGGTCGTCGCTGACCTGCGGTCCCGGGCGCTGGCCCGCCGGGTGAGGGGTGCGCCGGTTGACTCGACCGTGGTCCGGGCCCACCCAGCACGATTCACTGGCCGGACGAGGCGGGTCAGCCGCCACTGGTGCTGCCGGTCACCGCCGGACAGGCCGCGGACTCACCCCAGTTTCGGCCCGTGTTCGAGGCCGTCCGCGTGACCCGCCGGCCGGCGGACCGGCGGACCGGCGGGCCGGCGGGCCGGCGGGCCGGCGGGCCGGCGCCGAATTCTGAGCCACTGGGCCCGCCTGTGGTGACGTGGGATACCTGCCACGAACCCGGGCCCGAGCAACCGCATCGACCAGCGCAAACGCCGAGGCCGCGACGGCGGCCACCCACCAGCGTTCGACCGTCCGCTACCGGCGATCGCCGCGATCAACGACTGGCTGCGCAGCTTTCCGAACAGGCCCCAGGCGCACTCCTCGCCGCAGCCGGCGATCTTGCGGGGCGTGCGCAGCCTCCACCCACCAGCGTGGGCGCATCATCGGAGCGCAGGACCCTGGTAGACACCGCGTCGAGCAGCCGTGCGCCGACCGAAGCGGGCCGCCCCGGCGCCGAAGTACGCCGAGCTTGGTCGACAGGTCCGGTCCGGCCGAAGACGCCTCGCCGACGACCAGCCGATCGGCCACCACCCCGACCATCGCGTACCGGGCCCTGGATCGCAACGCGCTCGCCCAGATCACCGGAACGTCGGCGCGGCACAACGAATCGCGAGAACGCCGGGCTCGGGCACCCGAGTTCAGCCGCGGCCATCGAGCCCGGGCCCGGCCACCGGCCACCGGCACTATCAGCCCAGCACCGGGCCGTCGGTCAGCGTGGCAGAAACGGCGCGCCCGGCGGCGTCCGCAGGCACGGAAGCAGGACCGACCCGTCGTGCACCCGAGCACCGGGGTAGCGGACGGAGGCCGCGGCCTCCAGGCCGAGCAGGCCTGGAGGCCGATCGCGGCCGATCGCGGCCGGTCGCGGCCGGCCGACAACAGCCGCGCGTGCGCCGAGCACGCCTCCGCACCGAGCACGCCTCCGCGCCGGGCGCGCCGAGCGCGCTCGCTCGCCGAAACGGCGCGCCACGACCCGCGGCCGCCCGGGCCGGGCGGTCAGGGCCTCAGAACGCCGAGTACCGGCGCCGCTTCACGACCGGCTGCTGGTCGTTCTCGTCGCGCACGATCTCGTGCGTAACCCCAGGAGGCAGCGGCTCGCCGCTCTCCGGGTCGACCTTCGTCGCCGCGCGGGCCTCGCGCTCGACGTCGTCGGCCTCGACGACCTCGCCGCGCGCGATCAGGTCGGCGAAGAACTTCGCCTGCTCCGCAGCGTCCAAGGACGGCTTTGCAGCGGACATGTCTGCCTCCCGAACGTCGGCGGGTGCCGCCAAGGGCTTACCCGTCGCACTCGACGGTAACTCGCCCCGGCCCGTAAAGGACCAGGGCGAGCGACCCAATCTCAGTCGAACACTCGGCGCTGCAGCTCCAGGCCGTGCCCGTTGTCGGCCACCTGATGCGTCCGGAGCGTGCTGTCGACGGCCGTGGCCGGCGTGAACCCGCGCCGGAGCTCCCGCGGGACCGCGACCCGGCCCTGGCGGAACAGGTCCTCGACGAACGCGGCCGCGACGTCCTCGCCCGGGGTCGGCTCGAGCTCACCGCGGGACGGCGCAGCCGGCGCGACCGCGAACCGCGGGGCGTCGACCGGAGCCCGAACCGTGAGGACGTCGGCCAGCCCGTACTGGCGGCCCGGCACCTCGACCGGGGACGTCGACGCGGGGGGCGACGACGGCGGGCCGGCGGTCATCTGCCGGCCGGGCGGCTTCTCGTCCGGGGAGTCCCCGCCGTCGGACAGGGCCTCGGCCGACGCCGGCGACAGGATCCCGTGCCGGACGAACGCCGCCTGCAGAGCCTCGGTGTACCGGCCACCGAACTTCTCCTGGTCGGCCTCGATCAGGTGCGCGGCGACCTGGGCGTAGAACGCGGGCACGGCCGCGGTGCCGACGACCGCGGTGACGAGCAGCGTCGCCGCGTCCTCACCGGCGGTGCGCAGCGCCGCGTCGTCGACCGGGGCGCCACCGGCGACCGTGTGCACCATGCCGGCCAGCGAGCGCAGGAACGCGCCGGTGAAGACCCGGGAGAACGAGTGCGGCTCACTGGAGAGTTGGCTCGCGGGCGCGCTCGGCGGCAGCGACACCGGGTCGCGGTAGAACAGCTCGTTGGACGCGTTGCGCAGGCAGTCGGGGTCGGCGGACGTCGGCGCGAGCTGGCGCACCGCCCAGCCCAGCTGCTCGGCCAGCCGGGACAGCCGCGACGACCGGGAGAGCTCACCGCCGGTCTCGCCGATCACCTGCTCGCGCAGCGTGGCCAGGCGCAGCCCGGAGAGCACCGCGGTCATGTCGCCGAACGACTCGTGGAAGGCCGCGATCTCGGCGCTGGCCGCGTCCCACATCCACGGGCAGAGCGCGTCGAGCACGGCGTGGCCGGTCTCGTGGCTGACGATGTCGGGGCTCTCGCCCGACCAGACCGTCACCCCGGAGACGTGCTGCCGGAAGAACGAGAGGCCCTGCCGGTCGTAGTAGGCGTTGAGGTCGGTGCCGGCCTCGAGGTTCGCGATCAGCGTGTCGCCGACGGCCGGGTTCCAGGACGCGCCGTCCGGGAACGCCCCGGCCGGGAACAGCGGAGCGTAGAGCGCGACCGTGCGGCCCAGCGCCTCGGCCGCGGTCCAGTACCGCACGACGCCCTCGGAGTCGGCCGGGACGCCCCCGGCGACGTCGATCGGCAGCGGCGCCGTCCGTAACGGTGGCCGGGCACGTAAGACCGGGGTCCTGGTCGAGGGCGGGGCGCCGGGATCGTCCTCCCAGACGCTCACCTCGTCTGCGGTCGGAGCCGCGGGGTCCCCTGCTTCGCGCACTGTCGTCACTACGTCGATCCTCCTCCGTCGTCACTGACGGTCCCCATCATGGCCCTTTCCCGCCACCGGGAAACGGCGGAGTGAGCAATGCCCAAATGTCGGTTAACGCCCCGTTTGCCACACGGCTGTACAGCGGAAACAGCAGCCTCGGTTCTTGATCGAAAAACCCAACTTTAAGACTGCTTTTAGGGGTTTTTATGTGCTTTCGTGGAGGCAGCACTTTACGAGGAAGGGAGCGCTCGCATGACGATGCTGGGGACACACGCCACGGGGGCGCTCTGGGGAGCCCCGGATCCGGAACCGCCCGAGCAGGCGTTCGCCGACGTCTTCGGGGACGCCGACCGGGTGCGCATCGCGCTCTGGATCGACCGGACGGCCCCGTCGCACGGCGGCCTGTTCTGCGCCGACACCTGCGCGAACGAGCTCGACCTCCCGGAGTCGACGGTGCGCGGCGCGCTCGGCCCGCTGCAGCACGTCGGCATGGTGCGGTACCGCGGCGGGCTCTACGCCCGCTGCGACCACACGCTCTGGACCGTGCTCAACGTCTACCGCAACTACGCCGGACCCGCGCCGACCCCGGCTCCGTCGACGATCGAACCGCCGACCGAGCCCCAGGACACGCGGGCCGCCACCTTCTACTTCGGCTGAGGCGAGGCCTCAGAGGAGTTCCGCCGCCCGGTCGATCAGAGCCGTGACCACGGCCGGGCGCTCCCGGAGCTGCCAGAGCCACTCCGGGCCGTCACTCTCGGCGGCGAGCTTCTCCGCCTCTTCGACCAGCAGGATCCGCAGCTCCTGCGGAGCCATTAGGTCCTCCACCTTCGCCACGAACCGGCGCAACAACGCCCCGGCCGCCGCGACGTGCTCGGTTCCCACGACCCACCGCCCCCGCTGCTCGATCACCACTTCGGCGACGTCGTCGCTCGCGGGCCCCCCGGCCAGGTGACTGAACTCGACGTCCGATCGCAGCCCGGCGACGTCCAGGCTGAGCACGGTGCGGTTGGCCTCGGCCAGGCCGACCAGCGCCGCGTACTGCTCCGGCCGCACGTCCCGCCAGGCGACCAGCGCCGCGGCCAGGTGCCCCGCGGCGGTGCCGAGATCCGGTTCGTCCTCCGGCCACGCTCTCGTCAGCGCCGACGCGAACGCGCCGCGTCGCACCCCGTCCACCAGAGGACTGACGACGGACGGGCTGAGCCGCACCCGATTCCCGGCCGTCGGGACGCAGGTGTAGTAGCCGACGCTGACGATGAGCGCGACCAGCAGCACCCGTCCGGTCGGGTCGACGTGCGGCAGGAACGACTTCTGGTCGAGCCAGCGCTCCGGCCGGGCGACCAGCCCGGACGCGGACAGCCGGCTCCGCACCCGGTCGGCCAGGACCGATTGCGCGCAGCTGACGACCCGCGCGTGCGTCCACGGCTCGCGGTCGGGCTGACGCTGCCAGGCGACCACCACCCGCTCCTGCGCGTCGAGCGCGAGCTCGTCGCAGACCAGGCAGTGCTGTGAATTCGGATCGCGCAGGAGCGGGCTGCGGGTCGCCAGACAGCGGCGCCCCTGGTGCAATTGCTGACGCTGGCGCGTCAGCGCACTCCACACCACGCGAGCGAGCTCCGTGGTGTCCCGGTCCGGCGCGAGGCGGGCCGGACCCGCCGAGACGACGACCACCCCAGCCCCCATCAGTCGGTCCGCTTCCGTGACGAAAGTTTCACAAGTTGCAATTCACAAGTCTCTGACACCGAGCAGTGCCCGCGCGCCCGCTGAAAAGTGGTCATCGTTGCGCCCTCAACCAGTCACTCGGCGTAGAGGACGAGGACCGAGCACGGTGGTCGACGGACGGAGGATCCCGTCTTCGAGCGCCCGCTCGCGCAGGTCGAGCTTCGTCCGCGCTGCCCGCCCCGCGTCGTCGTACTTGGCCCGCACGCGGTCCAGGTAGCCCTTCGCCGTCGACGGCTTGACGCCGAGACGGCGGGCCACGTCGGTCATCCGCAGCCCGGACGCGTACAGCCGCAGCGACTCGGTCTCCTGCAGGCTCAGCGACGGCCGGGTCGGCCGTTGGTCGCTGCGCAGCGCGAAGGCCAGCGCGGGGGTCATGAACTTGTGCCGGGCCGCCGCGGCCCGCACTGCGGCCCGGATCTCGGTCGGGTCCGGGCTCTTGTGGACGTAGGACAGCGCGCCGGCCTCGATCGACTCCACGATCAGGTCGGTGTGGTCCTGCGTACTGATCGTCACGACCGCGGGGCCGGCCTCGGTCACCGCGGCCACGTTGTCGCCGACCGTGCTCCCGTCGCCCAGCCAGACGTCCAGCAGGACGACGTCCGCATCCCGGCCTCGGCCCCGGAGCAGCTCGTCGACCGACTGCGCGAGCTCGATCACCACGAGTCCGCTGTCGGCCGGCGCGAGCCAGGCCGGTAGGCCCTGCAACACCAACGGGTCATCATCAACAGCCGCCACTGTGATCATGAAACCCACCTCACCTCCACCCAGAAACTGCTCGAACCTGGTTCTTCGACATCAGTGCTGACCGTGCCGGGTATCGCCGCGCGAACCCGGTTGAGCAGCGCACTCATGGCGTCCTTGACCGCCGTCCGCTCCGCGGACACCGGCAGGAGCACGGTGGCCGACGCGTCCCGCACGCAGCCGCTCAACGTCACGACCGCTTCACCGGGGCTGGTCAGCCGGAGGATCGCGAGCACGGCCGCGACCAGTTCGGCCCGGACCGGCTCGGGAACCTCGCCGAAGTCGGGCGCGATCCGCGCCTCGAGCGTCGCCGACCGGTCCGCGGCCGCTCCGGAGAACGACGAGACCAGGTCGCGGCGCCACACCGAGTGCTCGCCGGCCTCGGTGAGTTCCGAGAGCATCGCCCGCAGCCGGCTGGCCTCGATCGCGCAGCGCGCGCGGACCTCGTGGTCGGCCGGGTCGAGCTCTTCGTGGGCCAGCGCGCGGACCAGCGGCCGGAGCGAGGCGCCGAGCTCGCGCTGCCAGCGCTCGCGGTCGTGCGCGACCGCGGCCAGCGCCTCCCGGCTCACCTGGATCTGGGCCGCCTCGCCGACCGCGGCCTCGGCCAGCGCGCCGTTCCGGCGCACCAGCCCGTAGGCGACGACGGTCGCCAGCTGCAGGACGAGCGCGCAGAGCAGCGCGGTGACGATCCGGACGACCGCCTCGGCGTCCGGGCCCACTTCGATCAGCACGGCACCGACGGACAGCGCGACCCCGGCCGCCGACCAGCCGAGGTACTCGGCCAGCGGGCGGTGCAGGGCCAGCAGCGCCAGCGGCCAGCCGACCGCGCCCGGGATCCAGTTGATCCAGAGCACGACCTGGTCGGTGCCGTGGATCGCCGAGAGCGCGGCCGCCGCCGCCAGGAGCACGGTCAGGCCGGCACCGATCCGAGGCCCGGCCGGGAGAGGCCTCGTCGGGCCGTGCGCCGCGACCCCGACCACGACGGCCGCGATCGTTCCCCAAGCCAGCGATTCGAGCCAGAACGGCCGGTAGTCGGCGCGGGCCGAGAGCACCAGCGCGCCGCAGTAGAGGAGCCAGACCAGCGCGATGACGACGAGCGCCCAGGCCATGCCCGCGCGGTAGCCGGCCGCGACCGCGTGGTCGTCCAGGCCGGGCTCGGCCGAGGCCGGCGCGCCCCGCCAGGTCAGCGTCACCTCGGTGCCCTCGCCGGGCGCGGAGGTGATCTCCGCGGTGCCGCCGGCCGCGGCCATCCGCTCGACTAGCGACCGGCGGACCCCGGTCTGCTCGGGGGTGGTGGCGGCCGGGTCGAAGCCCCGGCCCTCGTCCCGGACGACGATCTGGACGCCGTCCGGCAGCGTCGTCGCGCTCACCTCGGCGTGGTCGACGCGGGCGTGCCGCTCGACGTTCGAGAGCGCCTCGCGCACGGCCCCGGCGAGCGCGTCGGCGGCCTGGGACGGGATGTTCGGCTCGTCCGCGGGCAGGTCGGTGCGGACGGCCATCGCCCGGCAGCCGGCTTCCCAGGCGATGCCCGCGAACAGCCCGGGCGTCTTCGGGGCCTCGTCGAGCCGGTCGAGCAGGCTCAGGTCGCGGGCGCAGCGGGCGCGCACCAGATCGCGGCGGGAGCTCAACGTGTTGCGGGCGACGACGGTCAGCGTGCTGAGCACGGTGTCGTGCAGGTTCCGTTCGAGCTGCCGACGGCTGTGCAGGCGGCTGCGCTCGACGGTGAGCTCGGCCCGGGCCCTGGCCACGTGATCGAGCGTGGCGTCGGCCTGCCGGGCCCCGCGGCGGATCAGCCGCATCACGGCGACCGCGAGGAAGCCCTGCAGGACGAAGATCGCGGCCTGGTTGTCGTGGTCACCGACCAGCGACTTGCCCCCGGCGACGACCCCGGTGAGGAACGCGACGCTCTCGGCCGTCGCCAGCAGCACCGTCCACCCGGGAGCGAGCGCCCAGGAGGCGACGAAGATCGCGACGCTGGCCCCGCCGACCACCCAGGTCGTCGGGTCGCCGACCTCGGGCAGGATCCACGGCGCGGCCGCCAGGTAGGCGCAGAACAGCAGGCTGTCGGCGACCGCCACCCACGGGACTAATCGGCCGCCGCGCAGGAACCAGGCGTAGGCGGCTCCCCAGGCGACCGTGCTCGCGACCGCGACGTGCTGCCAGGCCGGGACGTCACCGCCGGCGAACGCCTGCGGATAGGCCATCAACGGGGTCAGCGCCGACCAGGCGCCCCGGAAGATCAGCGCGATGCGGGCGGCGGACGCGTCGAGGGCGTCCTGCGCAGCGGTACCACCGGAGGTGACCGCGGATCGTTCCGCGAACACGCCCTGGGTACCGCTCGTGTCGGGTGCCAACACCCTCGCCGCCATGATGGAACTGCCTCTCCGTCCCCCCGGCAGCGCCCCCCGGCACCGCCGTCCACCGTCCACAACCGATCGTTCTGTGGACGCCGAGAGGCCTCACAGTGCCAGCCCCGGAAATTGAGCTCCACCGTGCTAGCCCCACCGTGCTAGCCCGGAGCCGGCCAGTGCCCCCGCACTCTCGGTCGATGCAGTCTAGCTGCGACAACGCACCCGGGAGGAGTGGTTCGGGGAAGGCAAGGGGGTCTGGTGCCCCTAGAGAGGGGGCAGGATCAAACCGGGCACGAGTCCGTCGGCGATGAGGACCTCGATCCAAGACGCGAGAACGCCGTCCTCGACCGTGCCGGCCGCGGCGGGGTCGTTCGGAACGGTCACGGGAGGTGGAGCGGGCAGCATCGGGTGCGCGCCGGACGGCTCGGCCATCGCTCCCCCTCCACCCACAACCGTGCTAGCCCCCAATCTGGCCAGCCCCGCTCGCAGAATGATGACGGACACGCCTTCCGGACGGGCACGGCGTGGAGCAATCTGCGCAAACTTTCTGACGGACGCAGCCTGATTCGAGTTCAGTCCACATCGTGGACACCCCAGGGTCAACCGCCGACCGGCCAAGGGTCGGCGGTTGATCAGCCGAGGGTCACCAATCGGAGCCGGCGCGCTCGACCGACACGATCTCGGGGCCGCGGTCGGTCCAGCGGTAGCGGGACATCGTGGTGAGGCGGGGCGCGTACACGTGGATGCTGACCGCGGGCTCGGGCCCGTCGTTGACCACGTCGTGCAGATGGCGCGGGCCGAAGACCCGGCGCTGCGAGGCGGTCAGCGTCCGGCTGTGCGGCTGGGCCGACGCACCGGCCGGCGTGTCTTCCCGGAGACGGCCGCGGACGACGGCGAACGCGCCGGCCGAGCCACCGTGGTCGTGCAGCCCGGTGCGCTGGCCGGGCCACCAGCTCAGCAGCCAGGCCTCGACCGGGAGTTCCGGCACCTCGAGGCGGCCGTACCAGCGCTGGTCGACGTCGTACCGGACGATCGAGGCCCAGTCGACGGTGGCGACCAGGTCATCCAGCACCGCGCCGAGGCGGAGGCCGGTCGGGACAGGGGCAGTTTGAACGGTCATTGGTGCTCTCCAAGGCAGTCGATGGCGGGATCGGGACGTCAGACGACCGATCAGCGACATCGCCCCGCAAAGCACTCTTTGCTCATGGGCCCAGTAAATCACATAACCCCTACCAGTTTGGTAGGGGTACTGACGGAGGAGGCGTCAGTTGGGAGACGTTCCGGCCGCCGCCAGCTCGACCGCGTGATCCAGCGAGGTGGCCGTGGGAAGCACGGTCGACAGCCCGGAGATCGCGAACACCGCCTCGACGTCCGGCCGCAGCCCGCACACGACGAGGGCGCCGCCGACCTGCATCACCCAGCGGGCGTGCGTCGCCACCGTGCCGAGCCCGGTGGAGTCGCAGAAAGTGACGCCCGACAGATCGAGCACCAGGTTCTCCCGGCCTTGGTCACGCAACGCGTCGAGGGATTGGCGCAGGGTGCCCGACGTGGCAATGTCGAGTTCCCCGGAGAGCCGGAGGACACCGACGTTGTCGGCCTCTCCAGCATTGCTGACGATGACGGACAAGTTCATCTCCACCCCTTCAGCGCGCGCCACTGGATACCCCTCGAGGAGAGCGACATGACCGACGCCGGCCTGATCCCGCCGAACGAGTCCGAGCGGCTCAAGGCGGTTCGCCGGTACGACATCCTCGATACGCCCCCCGACGGGGCGTTCGACCGCATCGCGGCACTGGCCGCCCGCATTTTCGAAGTTCCCGTCGCCACGGTGACGATCGTGGACGAAGACCGAATCTGGTTCAAGGCCACACATGGGGTCGAGGTCACCGAGATAGGCCGTGACCCGGGACTATGCGCATCTGCAATTCTCGTCGACGGACCCATGGCGATCGAGGACGCGACGCTCGATCCGACCGCGTTCAACAATCCGCTGGTCCGGGGCGAGTTCGGGCTCCGGTTCTACGCCGCCGCCCCGATCGTGACCAGCGACGGCTTCCAGCTGGGCACGGTCAACGTCATCGACCGCCGGCCCCGGTCGGTGTCCCAGGCCGAGCTGGCGACGCTGGCCGACCTGGCCGCGATCGTCGTCGACGAGCTCGAGCTGCGGCTCTCGGCGATCCGCGAGGTGCGGCTGGAACGGCGTCGGCGTGAGGAGGTGCAGAAGTCCAAGGGGCAGGTCGAGGAGGTCGCCCGCACGCTCCAGCAGACGCTGCTCCCGCCGCGGATGCCCCAGGTGCCCGGGATGGAGCTGTCGGCGTTCTACCACGCGGCCCCGCTGCAGGAGGTGGGCGGCGACTTCTACGACGTGTTCCCGCTCGGCGGCCGCCGCTGGGCGATCTCGATCGGCGACGTCTCCGGCAAGGGCGTCAACGCGGCCGCGCTGACGTCGCTGGCCCGGTACGCGCTGCGCGGCGCGGCGATCCAGACGTCCGACCCGTCGCTGGTGATGGCCGCGCTGAACGAGACGATCGCCGCCGACCAGAGCGGGCACGACGTCCCGCGGTACTGCACGGCGGTGTTCTGCGTCATCGAGCTCACCGAGACCGGGTCGGCGCAGGTCCGGCTGGCCAACGGCGGCCACCCGCCGGCCGTCGTGTGCCGGGCCGACGGCAGCATCGAGCGGCTGACCGACTCCGGGCCGATGCTCGGCTGGCTGCCCGAGAGCCGGTACCCGACGTCGGAGACGCTGCTCGGTCCGGGCGACGGGCTGCTCTTCTACACCGACGGCATCACCGACGCCCGCCGTTACGGCCAGCGCTTCGGCGAGGGACGCCTGGCCGCCGCGCTGGCCGACCGGCCCCACAACAACGCGAAGTCGCTGGTGCGGTGGGTGCGCAACCTGATGAACGAGTTCGACCCGCCGGGCTACGACGACGTCGCGGTCATCTCGATCAGCGTAGAACCCCGCACGGTCACCGAAAGGCAGCTGACCGCCGTCTGGTCAGCGGGCGACTAGGACGAGAATGGCTAGGTCGTCGCGGAGGGGGCCGTCGCCGAAGTCGGTGGCGGCGGTCCGGAGGCGGGCGGCGATGTCGGCGGCCGACAGCCCGGCGCACTGGGCCAGCACCTCGACCGTCCGTTCCTCGCCGAACTGGTCGTCGCCGCGACGGCGCTCGGTGACCCCGTCGGTGTAGAAGACCAGCGCGTCGCCCGGCGCGAGGTGCACCGAGACCTCTTCGACCTCGATGTGGTCGGTCAGGCCCGCGGCCATCCCCCCGGCGCCGACCTGATCGGCCCCGCCGTCGGCCAGCATCTTGATCGGCAGTGGGTGCCCGGCCAGGCAGAGCCGCACCAGCAGCCCGCCCTCCGACCGCTCGGCGACCGCGGCGGCAACCGTGCAGAACACGGTCTGCCCGGTGTTCGGCCCGCCGCCCTCCCGGATCAGCGTCGCCTCCTCGACGAGCGCCCGGTTCAGCGCCGACAGCGTGTACGGCAGGTCGCGGCCCTCGCGGGCCAGCGTCCGCAGCACGTCCCGGACCATGCCGGTGACCGAGGCCGCCTGCGGGCCCTTGCCGCAGACGTCGCCGATCGCCATCAGCCACCGGTCGTCGCCCAGCGGCAGCACGTCGTAGAAGTCGCCCCCGACCTCGTTGCTCGCGCCGGCCGGCCGGTACTGAGCGGCGAACTCCAGGCCGGCCGCGACCGGCAGCGACGCCGGGAGCAGCGCGCTCTGCAGGGCCTCGGCCACCGAGTCGCGCTCGGAGTACAGCCGCGCGTTGTCGACCGAGAGCGCGGCCCGGCGGGCCAGGTCGACCGCGATCGCCACCTCCTCGGACGTGTGCCGACGCCCCTGCGGGTCACCGATCGACATCGTGCCGACGACCTCGCGCCGAGCGGTGAGCGGCAGCACCAAACCGGACAGTGGGCCGGTCAGCGGCGTCGCGGCGTGCGTGACCGTCGCGGCCCGGATCCGCTCGCGCAGCGCCGCACCCTCGGGCGCCAGGAACGTCTCCTCCAGCTCGGGGACGCCCCGCTCGTCGTTGTGCACCGAGACGACGAGCTCGGGGTCACCGGCGTCGTCCAGCGTGTGGATCACGCACCACTCCCCCAGCCGGGGGACGCACAGCTGGGCCACCAGCGCCAGCGTCAGGTCGACGTCCAGCGACGAGGCGAGCAGCTCGCTGGCGTCGGCCAGGAACGCGAGGTCGCCCCGGCGGGTCTGCTCGGTGTCCCGGAGGCGGGCCGCGTCGAGGCTGACGGCCAGCCGCTCGGCGGCGAGCAGAGCGAAGACCGAATCGGCGGGCCGGAACAGGCTGCCGGACGGGACGCCCAGCTCCAGCCGCCCCCGGATCGGCGGGCTGGACGGCAGCGCCACCGAGAGCGCGACCCCCGCGCCCGCGGCGGCCAGTGCGCCGGTCGGCGGCAGCAGGTCGGCGCTACGCGGCCGGGGCGGGTCGTCGGGCCAGAGCCGGGCCGGCGGGTCGATCGGGGTCTCGGTGATGCCCACCGACGCGATCGCGGCCACGCCCGAGCCCTCGTCGGCCCAGAGGATGCCGAACGGGGCACCGGTGACCTCGCAGACCCGGTAGACGATCTCCTGGGCCAGCTCGTAGGCGTCCAGCTCGTGGACGACCCGGTCGGTGAGGTACGTGAGCCAGCCCGCCGCCTCGGCGGCCGGCACGGCGATCGGGCTGCGGCCCGGGGTCGTGCGCCGGGCCGGCTTGGGGACAGGCTCCGGCCGGATCGCCACGCCCCCCGCCGCTATCGCGGCGCTGCGCCGGGCCCGCACCTTGCGTCCTTCCCGGCGCAGCCCCCAGCGCGACTCGGCCGGCTCGTCGTCCGGCTGCGCTTCGGTGCGCGGTGGTTCGTCCACCGGGATGAGCGCGCCGGACCCGGCCCGGGTCACCACCGGGTCGTCGACGTCCAACCGGAACCAGACCGACTTGCCCTGCCGTCCGTAGGCGACGCCCCACTCCGACGCGAGCGAGTCGACGAGGTGCAGGCCGCGGCCGCCCTCGGCCAGCATCGGCGGCGGGAGCGACGGGCCGAGCACGGCCCGGCTGCCGTCGGTGACCCGGACGGTGATCGAGTCGGCGTCGCCGATGACCTCGATGTGCATCGCAGTGCCCGCGTGCACGACCGCGTTCGTCGCGAGTTCGGTGGTCAGCAGCGCGACCTCGTCGGAGAGCGAGGCGAGACCGCACTCCTCCACGACGTCCCGGACCAGGGCGCGCGCCAGCGCGGGCGACTTCGCGTCGCCGGGCAACGGTGCCCGCCGCGTCACCAGCGCGGAACCTGAAGGCCCCGGAGAACTCATCTGATGACCCATCTGCCGGCTCACCTCGCGCCGCTCGTCCTGCGCCGCCCGTTCTACACCCCCGCCCGGGACAGCTCGGTCGGCGCCGAACTCGAGGGAGGACTCCGGCCGATCGACCCGGTGTGGGCCGACACGTCGGCATGTCCCGGACGAACCCTAGCGTCCAGGGGCCAACCGCTGCAGAGTCCAGCACGAATCAGGTGGTTGTCCGACACTGTGATTCACACGTACGCGTTGGCGCGGACGCGGGATCATCGGAATTGGTGTACCAACCGGATCTGACGCTCCACCGTGCGTGATGCGCAAAGATGGGACTGTCCACGCGGCGCCGGCACCTTCGGCGCCTCGGACACCCGGCGAGATGAGGCACACGATGACGACAGCCGAACGGGGCCGGCCGAGCCGCCGCCCCTCAGGCAACGGGTCAGCGCCGGCCGGCACCCCGGCCAGGCGCGCGGCCGACGCGGGCCAACCGTCCCCGAACGGGACGCTGGTTGCGGAACGTCCCGAGATCGTGACCGAGCTGAGCGACGCGCTCGAGATGCTCCGGCGCGGTGACTTCAGCGCCCGGCTGGCCCGTCGCGACGGCCCGGACGCCGACCTGGCCGAGCTGTTCAACGAGGTCGCCGGCCGGATGGAGCAGCGGAACAGAGAGTTCGAGCGGGTCAGCCGGGTCATCGGGCGCGACGGCCGGATGGCCGAGCGCGTCGACGAGTCGATCGGCAGTGGCGACTGGGCGGCCGGCGCGCAGGCGATCAACTCGCTGATCGACGACCTGGCCCGGCCGACGACCGAGGTGGCCCGGGTCATCGACGCGGTAGCCCGCGGTGACCTGAGCCAGCAGATGGCGCTGGAGATCGGCGACCAGCCGCTCAAGGGCGAGTTCCTGCGCATCGGCACCACCGTGAACCGGATGGTCGATCAGCTGAGCAGCTTCGCCGACGAGGTCACCCGGGTGGCCCGCGAGGTCGGCACCGAGGGCAAGCTCGGCGGCCAGGCCCAGGTCCGGGGCGTGTCCGGCGTCTGGCGCGAGCTGACCGACAACGTGAATTCGATGGCCGGCAACCTCACCGGCCAGGTCCGCAACATCGCCCAGGTGACCACCGCGGTCGCCCGCGGCGACCTGACCCAGAAGATCACGGTCGACGCCCGGGGCGAGATCCTCGAGGTGAAGAGCACGGTCAACACGATGGTCGACCAGCTCTCCGCGTTCGCCGACGAGGTCACCCGGGTGGCCCGCGAGGTGGGCACCGAGGGCAAGCTAGGCGGTCAGGCCCACGTCCGCGGGATCTCCGGCACCTGGGCCGAACTGACCGAGAACGTGAACCAGCTGGCCGGCAACCTGACCGGCCAGGTCCGCAACATCGCCCAGGTCACGACCGCGGTGGCCAAGGGCGACCTGACCCAGAAGATCACCGTCGACGCCCAGGGCGAGATCGCCGAGCTGAAGAGCACCGTCAACACGATGGTCGACCAGCTGAGCTCCTTCGCCGACGAGGTCACCCGCGTCGCCCGCGAAGTCGGCACCGACGGCAAGCTCGGCGGCCAGGCCACGGTGCGGGGCGTCTCCGGCACCTGGCAGGAACTGACGAACAACGTCAACCAGCTGGCCGGCAACCTCACCGGGCAGGTCCGCAACATCGCCCAGGTCACCACCGCGGTCGCCAAGGGCGACCTCACCCAGAAGATCACCGTCGACGCCCGCGGCGAGATCGCCGAGCTCAAGAACACCGTCAACACGATGGTCGACCAGCTGTCGTCGTTCGCCGACGAGGTCACCCGCGTCGCCCGCGAAGTCGGCACCGACGGCAAGCTCGGCGGCCAGGCCCAGGTCCGGGGCGTCTCTGGCACCTGGCAGGAACTCACCAACAACGTCAACCAGCTGGCCGGCAACCTCACCGGCCAGGTCCGGAACATCGCGTCGGTGACCACGGCGGTGGCCAAGGGCGACCTGACCCAGAAGATCACCGTCGACGCCCAGGGCGAGATCGCCGAGCTCAAGAACACCGTCAACACGATGGTCGACCAGCTGAGCTCCTTCGCCGACGAGGTCACCCGCGTGGCCCGCGAAGTGGGTACGGACGGCAAGCTGGGCGGTCAGGCCCAGGTCCGGGGCGTCTCCGGCACCTGGCGCGAGCTGACCGACAACGTGAACTCGATGGCCGGCAACCTGACCAGCCAGGTCCGCAACATCGCCTCGGTCACCACCGCGGTCGCCAAGGGCGACCTGGGCCAGAAGATCACGGTCGACGCCCAGGGCGAGATCCTGGAGCTGAAGAATACCGTCAACACGATGGTCGACCAGCTGAGCTCCTTCGCCAACGAGGTCACCCGCGTCGCCCGCGAGGTCGGCACCGAGGGCAAGCTGGGCGGTCAGGCCGAGGTCCGCGACGTCTCCGGCACCTGGCGCGACCTCACCCAGAGCGTGAACATCCTGGCCGGCAACCTCACCACCCAGGTCCGCGCGATCGCGGACGTGGCCACGGCGGTGACCCGGGGCGACCTGTCCCAGGCGATCACCGTCGAGACCCAGGGCGAGCTCGCCGAGCTCCGGGACAACATCAACCAGATGATCAACAACCTCAAGGACACGACCACCAAGAACGCGGAACAGGACTGGCTGAAGAGCAACCTGGCCCGCATCGGTGCTCAGCTCCAGGGGCAGCGCGACCTGCGTCAGGTCTGCCAGATGATCATGAGCGAGATCACCCCGGTCGTGGACGCCCAGCAGGGCGCGTTCTTCCTGCTCGAGGCCACCCGGGAGGGCCTGCGGCTGCGGCTGGCGTCGTCGTACGGGTACGCACCGCGCCGTGGCGAGTCGGTGCTCAGCCTGGGCGAGGGGCTGGTCGGTCAGGCCGCGGTCGAGCGCCGGTCGATCCGGGTGCCGCAGACGCCGCCCGGCTATCTGTCGATCGGCTCCGGGCTCGGCGAGGCCCCGCCGGCCGACCTGGTGATCGTCCCGGTGCTGTTCGAGGAGCGGGTGCTCGGCGTCATCGAGCTGGCCAGCTTCAAGAACTTCTCCGACCTGCACATGAGCTTCCTCCAGCAGCTCGTCGACACGCTCGGCGTCGTCCTCAACACGATCATCGCGAACGCGCGGACGGAGGAGCTGCTGGCGCAGTCGCAGCGGCTGACCCAGGAGCTGCAGGCGCAGTCCATGGAGCTGCAGCGCACCAACGCGGAGCTGCAGGAGAAGGCGGCCCTGCTCTCCGAGCAGAACCGCAACATCGAGATCAAGAACCGCGAGATCGAGATGGCCCGACTGGGCCTGGAAGAGAAGGCCGAGCAGCTCGCGCTCTCCAGCCAGTACAAGACCGAGTTCATGGCCAACATGAGCCACGAGCTCCGGACGCCGCTGAACTCGCTGCTCGTGCTGGCCCGGCTGCTGGCCGAGAACACCGAGTCGAACCTGACCGGGCGCCAGATCGAGTTCGCCCGGACGATCCACGACGCCGGCTGGGACCTGCTCACGCTGATCAACGACATCCTCGACCTCTCCAAGGTCGAGGCGGGCAAGATGGACGTCCACGCCGGCCGGGTGGCCCTGGACGACGTCTGCGGGTACGTCGAGCAGACGTTCCGGGCCCAGTCCGAGCTCAAGGGGCTGCGGTTCGCGGTCGAGCGCGGGCCGGGCGTCCCCGACCAGCTGTTCACCGACGAGCAGCGGCTGCAGCAGATCCTCAAGAACCTGCTCTCGAACGCGGTGAAGTTCACCGACGCCGGCACGGTGACGCTCTCGATCCACGTCGGTCCGGAAGACATGCTGTTCGCCAGCCCGACGCTGAATGCCGCCGACCGCGTCGTGGCCTTCGCGGTCACCGACACCGGTATCGGCGTCGCGGCCGACAAGCTGAAGCTGATCTTCGACCCGTTCCAGCAGGCCGACGGCTCGACCAGCCGCAAGTACGGCGGTACCGGGCTGGGGCTGTCGATCTCCCGGGAGATCGCCCGGGTGCTCGGCGGCTCGATCACCGTCCAGAGCGACGTCGGACGCGGAAGCACGTTCACGCTCTACCTGCCCGAGCGGTACCCCGGCGAGGCTCCGGACGCCCTGGACCGGCTGCAGGACGACACGGTGTTCTCCGGCTCGTCGTACTCCGGCCCGTTGATGGTCGGCAGTCCGCGGACCGCGATCAGCGGCGGGCCGGCCCGCGTCGTCGACGCGGAGGAGATCGGCGCGGCGATCATCACGCAGGGCGCCAGTGCGGCCCGGCCGACCGCGGTCGAGAACACCGCGCCGGAGCCCCGCCCGCTCGAGCCGAGCCGCTCGATGCGTGGCAAACCCACCCACACCGTCGACACGTCGGTGTTGGCCGGACGTACCGTGCTGATCGTCGACGACGACGTCCGGAACGTCTTCGCGCTGACGTCGGCGCTGGAGCTGCACGGGCTGACCGTGCTCTACGCCGACAACGGGGCGGCCGGCATCGCGACGCTTCAGGCCCACCCGGAGGTGGACCTCGTCCTGATGGACGTCATGATGCCCGACATGGACGGTAACGAGACGACGGCGGCGATCCGGAAGATGCCCGGGTTCAGCGAGCTGCCGATCCTGTTCCTGACCGCCAAGGCGATGCCCGGCGACCGGGACAAGAGTCTCGCGGCCGGGGCGAGCGACTACATCACCAAGCCGGTCGATCTCGATCGTCTGCTCCGGTTGATGTCCGGCTGGGTCACACGTGACGCGGGCGCGCCCGGACCTGACGCGTGAGCACTGACCGCAAGCGGGCGAAAGTCCTTCTCGTCGACGACCGCCCCGAGAACCTGCTCGTCCTGGAAGCGATCCTGCAGGGCCTGGACCACGACCTGGTCACCGCACCGTCCGGTGAGGAGGCGCTGAAGCGCCTGCTCACCGACGACTTCGCGGTGATCCTGCTCGACGTCCAGATGCCGGGCATGGACGGGTTCGAGACCGCCGAGCACATCAAGCGCCGGGAACGGACCCGGCACATCCCGATCGTGTTCCTCACCGCGATCGACCGGAAGCCGCACCACGCGTTCCGCGGGTACGCCACCGGGGCGGTCGACTACCTGGCCAAGCCGTTCGACCCGTGGGTGCTGCGGGCGAAGGTCAGCGTGTTCATCGATCTGTGGGAGAAGAACCGGCTGCTGCTCGAGCGCACCGAGCTCCTGCAGCAGCGGGTGCACTCGACCGAGGTCGCGTCCACCGAGCGCGGCTCGGCGCTGGATCGGGCCCGCCTGCGCGTCCAGGAGGCGCTGGCCCGCTGCGAGGGGACCGACCCGGAGACCGCCGAGCTGCTCCGGGCCGCCCTCCACGACCTCGACTCGATCTAGCGGATCGTGATGACCTTGGTGACGCTGTACTGGTCGATGTCGGAGGTTCGCGCGGTGAACGTGAACTTCCACTCGCCGGCGATCGGCAACTCCAC
The DNA here is from genome assembly GCF_006912135.1 of Cryptosporangium phraense. Lineage (NCBI taxonomy): Bacteria > Bacillati > Actinomycetota > Actinomycetes > Cryptosporangiales > Cryptosporangiaceae > Cryptosporangium > Cryptosporangium phraense. The sequence continues at coordinate 105,630 of NZ_VIRS01000012.1, forward strand.
CTGACCCACCGCGTGGTTCTCGGTCAGCGGTAGCGCGACCAGATCGGTCGACACGTTCGCCTTCGGCAGGTCGGCCGAGCCGCTCCACTCCGCGACCTTGACCGGCAGGCCGTTCTTGTCGAACAGCGTCAGGTGCAGCTCGTTCGTGCCGATGTGGGCCGGCGACAGGTCGACCTGGAGCACGTTCGGCCCCATGGTCAGCTGCGCGCTGTACGGCAGGTTCGCGGCCGCCGCGGCCGCGTCGTCGGCGCTGCGGGCCGGAGCGACCTGCACCAGCGCGGTGGCCAGGGCCAGCACGACCGCGCCGAGCGCCACCTCGATCCCCACCCGGGACCGCAGCCGGCGCACCTCGTCGGCCGATTTCCCGGAGGCCGAGAAGTCCGCCGTCTCGGGCTCGACCGCCCGCCGGGCCTTGCCCGCCGCCTTCGGCGCCGTCTTCGTCGCGGTCCCCGCCTTCTTTTGCGGACGCTTACCCGCGGACGTCTTCACCGGGGCTTTGGTGGGCTCGTCGTCCGGTTCCTCGGCCGGCGGGTTCTCCGGGTCCTCGGCCGCGAGCGCGTAGGCGACCGGAACACCGAAGCGGCGCCGGATCCAGGCCCGCGCGTTGGCCGCGACGACCAGGATCGCGCCCAGCCAGATCACCTTCGTGAGCACCAGCTGGCCGTACGTCGTGTTGACCAGCCGATCGAGCCCGCCGAAGCCGCCGATTTCCAGGAACGTCTCGATGACCCCGCTGAACACCAGCGCGGCCACCGCCCAGAACGCCCACCGCGACCAGACCGGCAGGATCACCTCGAGCTCCCGGTACCGGGCCCGCGGCAGCAGGTACCGGGCCAGCACCGCCAGCCCACCGAGCCAGACCGCCATCGCCCCCACGTGCAGCGTGATCGACGGCACCGACAGGAACGGCGCCGGCGACTGAGCGGCGTGCCCGGCGAACGGGAACGTCACCAGCACGGCCACCCCGAAGATCCCGACCAGCACCCGGTCGACCGGCCCGGCCCAGCCCGGATCGCCGCTGTCGTTCGACACCTGCGGACGCAGCACCCGGATCAGCACCGGGACAGCGGCGATCAGCAGCCCCAGCCGGGCCAGCAGCGCCCGCCCCACGGTCTCGTCCAGCGACTGCCCGATTCCGCTGATCGAGAGGTCGGCCAGCGTCCCCCCGTCGGCATAGACCTCCTGCAGGGCCAGGACGGCGAGCGTGCCGCCGAACAGCAACCCCCAGCCGGTCCAGGCCAGCCGGCGCGGGCCGCGGATCGCCAGCCGCCGCGGCCACAGGCCGAGCAGGATCACCAGCGGACCGGCCAGCAGCGCGATGCCGGCGTAGGCCGCGAAGCGGCCCAGCGACTGCACGGTGCGGACGCCGGTGTCGACCGACGCCGACGAGGCCCCCGAGTTGACGTCGTTCGCGTTCGCCCCGAGCGCGGACGGGACCCGCGAGCTGAACGTGAACCCGCCCTGGACCGGGTGCCCGTCGGCCGAGATGACCCGGTAGCTGACCAGGTAGGTGCCGTCGGCGAGGTTCTTCTTGAGCGGGATCCGGACCCGCGCGCCGCCGTTGACCGTCGTCACCTTGCCCGCGACGACGTTGCTGCCGTCGGGCGCGATGACCTTCATCCGGCCCTCGACCGGCACGACCCGCTCGCTGAAGTTCATCGTGACGACGGTCGGCGCGGAGTCGGCGATCTGGCCGCCGGGCGGGTCGGTGCCCTCCAGGCTGGCGTGCGCCTGCGCCGGTGACGCCCCGATGCCCAGCGCCAGCAGCGAGAGCAGCGCGACCACCAGCGCCCGCCCGAGGAGCTTCACGCTCTTCCTTCTTCCTGTCGTCTCTACGGTCATACCTGCCTCGGCAACGGCTCCGAAGCCGTCTGCGTTCGATCCGTCCGGGCCAGCAGCCAGAGCAGGACGGCCTGCACGCCGGCGAGCAGATGGTTCAGCTCGTGCCCGAATTGCGCGGCTCCGTCGACGATGTCGATCGAACTCGTCACCAACAGACAACCAGCCAGCGCCACCGCGACCGGCACCAGGGCCCGGGCCCAGGCCGGACGCCCGGCGACGAACAGGAACCCGATCGCGACCGCGACGTCGAACGAGGCCATCTCCCGGCCGGTGTGCACGGCGGCGCCCGTGCCGGGTTCGGCGATCAGCGCGGGCAGCGCGAGCAGCAGCTGGGCGACCGCGGAGAAGCCCAGCGCCCAGCGCAGGACGCCGGCGTGGGCCATCGGGGGCGCTTTCCGGCTAGGGGCCCGGTCGGCGGCGACGGCCGCGAGCACGGACGCGGTGAGGTCGGGGACGTCGGCGTCGCGACGGGCCTGACGCACGGCGGCGGCCGTGGCGTCCACCGCGGCCGCGTTCCAGGCTCGGCACTCGGCGCACTCGGCCAGGTGGGTGTCGACGACGGCCCGGTCGATGCCCGGGTCTTCGCCGTCCGCGAGGGCGGACAGGGCGATCCGTATCTGCGCGCACTGCATAGTGCAGTAGTCGTCTGCCGTCACCGGATGGTTCCCCGGGAAAAGTAGGCTGGGTTCGTGGTTTCGCCGGAGGACGTCACCGACTGGGCGCTGCGTGCCCGAGACGGTGACCCGCTGGCCATGGCCGCGTTCGTGCGCGCGACACAGCCCGACGTGTGGCGGTTCTGCGCCTCGCTGGTCGACGTGGACGCCGCCGATGACCTCACCCAGGAAACGTATCTGAGGGCGTTCCGGGCGCTGCCCGGTTTTGCCGCGCGGGCGAGCGTCCGTACGTGGCTCCTGGGGATCGCCCGGCGGACCTGCGCGGACCACCTGCGGACCGTCGTACGGCGGCGTCGCCTGGACGAGGTGCTGAGGGCCCGGCTCTCCGGGGCCGTCACCCCGGACCCGGCCGGTGCGTCCGCGACCGCGGACCTCCTCGACCGCCTGCCGCCCGACCGCCGGGCGGCGTTCGTGCTGACCCAGCTGACCGGCCTCTCCTACGCCGAAGCCGCCGCCCTCGAGGGAGTGCCGATAGGCACGATCCGCTCCCGAGTAGCCCGAGCCCGAGAAGACCTGGTCGCGGCGCTCGCCGCCACCTAGAAAAAAGCCCTGCCTAGGGGGAGGGGCGTCCCCCTAGGCAGGACTTGGACCGACGGTCACGCGCGAACGCCGGTCGCTCGAGGGCGCGGTGTGCCTCGACGCAGGCAACCTCGAGGTTGGTGCCGCGACCCGGGTCCCTGTTCTCTCCCACCCGGGCCACGACCACCCACCGCTCCCGCCCACCGTCCCGATCGCCCACCTCCGACGACCGGAACCGCGCTGCGGTGAACACAGTTGACCCCAGCAACGCCCCCGGTTGCCAGTCATCCGGGCACCATTACGCACCACTTAATGTCGGCTTCAGAGACATCGCCACACGCGTCCCACCAGCTTCTTCGACGTGGCGTACCGCACACTGGGAACCACTTCGACCGCTCCGACGACTAACCCACGATGCCGACGAAACGAACCGACGTTCTCCCCTGGCTGCCGCTCGCGGCGCGCCTCGTGCTCGGCGCCGTCTTGCTCTGGGCCGGCGCCGCCAAGGCCACCGACCTCGCCGGCTCGGTGCGGGCGGTGCGGGCGTACCAGCTGCTCCCGGACGGCGTGGCGACCGTAGTCGGCGCGGGCCTCCCCTGGCTCGAGATCGGGCTCGGCGTGCTGCTGATCGCGGGCGTCGCGGTCCGGTTCGGAGCGCTGTTCTCCGCGGTCCTGCTGGTGGTGTTCCTGATCGGCATCATCTCGGCGGCGGCCCGCGGGCTCCGGATCGACTGCGGCTGCTTCGGCAGCGGCGGCGAGCTCGGCCCCGACCAGAGCACCGCCTACACCCTCGAGATCCTCCGCGACAGCGCGCTGCTCGTCGTCGCCCTGGCCCTCGCGCGGTGGCCCCGCGGCCGCCTGGCCGTAGACAACTGGATTGCGGGAGACGCGATATGAGCGCAAAGAACGCCAACCGGGCCCGACGCATCGCCGCCGAGCGGCTCGCCGCACAGCGCGCGGCCGAGAAGCGCCGCCGGACGATCCTCGTCTCGGTGATCGCGCTCGCCGTGCTCGTGGTCGCGGCCGGGATCGGGGTCGTCGTCTACCGCACCAGCCAGCCCGAGAACGTCGCCCTGCCGACTGCCGCGACGAAGACCGGCGTTCCCGTCGGCAAGACGTCCGCGCCGGTCACCGTCGACATCTACCTCGACTTCCAGTGCCCGATCTGCAAGCAGTTCGAGGCGACGAGCGGCCCGACGCTGCAGAAGTACGTCGACGAGGGCACGGTGAAGATCGACTACCACCCGGTGGCCTACCTCGACCGGTTCTCGTCCGGCACCAAGTACTCCAGCCGGTCGTCGGCGGCCTCCGGCTGCGCGTCGGACGCCGGGAAGTTCCCCGAGTTCCTCACCGCGCTCTACGACAACCAGCCCGAGGAGAACGGCAAGGGCCTCACCGACGCGAAGATGATCTCGCTGGCGGCCGGCGCGGGCATCACCGGCGACACGTTCACGAAGTGCGTCAACGACCAGGCATATGCGAACTGGACGAAATCGGTCACTGATGAAGCGTCCAAATCAGGCGTGAACGGGACCCCGACGGTGAAGGTCGACGGGACCGCCCTCGACAACCCGACCACCGCGGCGCTGACCGCCGCCATCGATTCGGCGAAGGCCAAGAGCTAGCGGAGGGCGACCGAGGGGTCGAAACCGTACGGGAGCTCGAGGCGGTGCCGCCGCATCAGGTCGGCGTCGAGCAACAGCTGCGCCGTAGGCGCGTCGGCCACCACGACCCCGTCGTCGAGCAGCACCGACCGCGGGCAGAGCTCCAGCGCGTACGGCAGGTCGTGGGTGACCATCAGCAGCGTCACGTCGAGCGAGAGCAGGATGTCGGCCAGCTCCCGGCGGCTGGCCGGATCGAGGTTGCTGGACGGCTCGTCCAGCACGAGGATCTCGGGGTGCATGGCCAGGACGGTCGCGACCGCCACCCGCCGTCGCTGACCGAAGCTGAGGTGGTGCGGGGCGCGGTCGGCGAAGTCCTGCATCTTCACCGCGGTGAGCGCCTCGGCGACCCGGTTCTTCAGTTCCTGGCCCTTGAGCCCGAGGTTGGCCGGTCCGAACGCCACGTCCTCGGCGACCGTCGGCATGAACAGCTGGTCGTCGGGGTCCTGGAAGACGATTCCGACCCGCCGTCGGATCTCCTGCAGGTTGTCCTTGGTGACCGGCAGTCCGGCAACGCGGACGCGTCCCGCGCCGGCCGAGTGGATGCCGTTCAGATGCAGCACCAACGTGGTCTTGCCGGCGCCGTTGGGGCCCAGCAGGGCGATCCGTTCGCCCTTCTCGACGACGAGGTCGACGCCGAACAGCGCTTGCCGTCCGTCGGGATAGGCGAAGGCGAGGCCCTCGACTTCGAGGGACGGATCTATGCGGTCAGCCACGCCGCAACGCTAACCGCCGCGGCGGCGGCCGGGATGGTCAAGGCGGTGGCCCAGTCGCGCGGGGCCGGTCGCTCGGCCACGCCGCTCGGGAGGCTGCCGGTGTAGCCGCGGGACAGCATCGCGACGTAGACCCGCTCGCCCCGCTCGTAGGAGCGCAGGAACAGGCTGCCGATCGACGTCGCGAACGCCCGCACCTGCCAGAGGAACCGCGGGTCGTGGCAGCGGGAGAGGCGGGCGACGCGCATCGCCCGCGCGTTGGCCGCGATCACGTCGATGTAGCGGAGCATGAACGTCGCGATCTGGACGATCGGGGCCGGCGTCCGCAGGCGTTGCAGGCCGAGCAGGAGGTCGCGACCGGAAGTGGTCGCGGCCAGCAGCAGGCTGGCGACGACGCCGAGCGTGCCCTTGGCGACGATGTTCCAGCCGGCCCAGAGGCCGGGTTCGGAAAGTCCCAGGATCGTCCGCGGACCGCCCTCCAGGAAAGGCAGGAGAACGGCGAGGACCACGAACGGCGCTTCGATGACCCCGCGGGAGGCGAGCCAGCGGGCCGGGATCCGGGCGGTGGCGGCGACCGCGGCGAGCAGGAGCGCGTAGAGGCCGAAGGCCCAGACGGCCTCGCGGGGGGTCGCGACGACGCTGATCACGAACGCGAGCGCGGCGACGATCTTGATGTCGGGCGAGAGGCGGTGGACTCGCGTGGAGCCGGGGCGGTGGAGGGGGTGGGCGTGCCCGGCGCCCACGTCAGCGCTCGCCCGGTTTTGCGACCGGCGCGCCGTCGGCGGCCGTGGCCGCGGTGGCGGCCGGCTGACGGCGGCGGAGGAGCCAGAAGAGGCCGCCGCCGATCGCGGCGACCAGCAGCACGCCGGCGACGCCGGAGAGGCCGGTGGAGAGCGCGCTGTTGTGGATGCTCTTGATGCCGTAACCGGCGAACGGCGAGTCCTTGGCCGCGTGCTCCTTCTCCGACCGGGCCAGGCAGTCGCCGCCGGTGATGTTGTCGTTGGCGTCGAACGTGCACCCCTGCCTGGCGGTCGCGTCGAGACCGTCGGGGCTCGAGCTGGCCGCGTTGCTCACCACCCCGGCCAGCAGCAGCGACACCAACAGGCCGAGCCCTAGGAAGACCGCGAGTTTCGTCTTCACGCGTTGCTCTCCACTCGGATCAGGAGTTCCTTCTCGCTGCGGTACCGGCGCAGCGCGTAGACGAGGTCCGGGCGCACGGCCGCGACCGTGGCGACCGTGGTCGCGGTGATCAGCCCCTCGCCCAGCCCGATCAGCAGGTGGACGCCGGCCATCGTCGCGGAGATCGGGCCGAGCGCCTTGTCGACCTCACCGCCGAGCGCGTACTCGAGCACGAACCCCTGCGAGGCGACGACGACCGAGATCGTGGCGGCCAGGAACGAGGCGACGACGATGCCGGCTCTGTTCTTCGGGAGGATCTTCAGAGCAAGGGTGACGACCCCGAACGCGACCAGCGTCGTGATGATGGCCATGTTCGTGATGTTGAGGCCGAGCGCGGACAGGCCCCCGTCGGCGAACAGCAGGCCCTGGACCAGCAGCACGGTGGCCACGCAGAGCGCGCCGACCCACGGCCCGACCAGGATCACCGCGAGCGCCCCGCCGAGCAGGTGCCCGCTGACGCCCGGCAGCACCGGGAAGTTGAGCATCTGGACCGCGAAGATGAACGCCGCCACCAATCCGGCCATCGGGGCGAGCCGGTCGTCGAGATCGTGACGGGCCTTGACCAGGCACAACGCGATCCAGGCCACGGCGAGTGCGCCGAAGACGGCCGAAACCGGCAGGTTCACTATGCCGTCGGAGATGTGCATCGCCACGGGTGTCGGTTCCACGCGTGCATCATCCCTGCTATTGCAAGCTGTCTGCAATAGGGGCGTGCAACGGCGGGAGGCCGGGCAGCGTCGCGCGTTAGGCTCCGGGCATGACTGCCGCACCTCGCCTCTCCCCCGGCGATCCCGCTCCCGACTTCGAGCTGTCCGACGACTCGGGCAACGTCGTGCACCTGACTGACCTGCGCGGACAGCGGGTGATCCTGTACGCCTACCCGTCCGCGATGACGCCGGGCTGCACGAAGCAGGCCTGTGACTTCCGGGACTCGCTCGACTCGCTCCGCGCGGCCGGCCTCACCGTGATCGGGATCTCGCCCGACAAGCCGGAGAAGCTCGCGAAGTTCCGCGACAAGGAGTCGCTCACGTTCCCGCTGGTGTCCGACCCGGACAAGAGCGTCCTGTCGGCCTACGGCGCGTTCGGCGAGAAGACGATGTACGGCAAGACGGTCACCGGCGTGATCCGGTCGACGTTCGTCATCGACGCCGACGGCGCCATCGAGCAGGCGCAGTACAACGTTAAGGCCACCGGACACGTCGCCAAGCTCCGTCGCGACCTCGGCCTCGACTGACCTCGGCCCCGACCGCGCACCGAAGGTGCGTACGATGTTGGCCGAGCGGGAGTGGCGGAAAGGCTAGACGCGCCGGGTTTAGGTCCCGGTGTCCGAAAGGACATGTGGGTTCGACTCCCACCTCCCGCACCGGCAGGCCTAGATGGTTGATTGCGATGCTCACGGATCAGTGATCGGGTGACCGGTTGGGTCGGTGTGATCGTTGTGCCAGATGGCGGCGGTCAGCGCGAGGAGGCGTTGGGCGAGGCGGACACAGACTCCGGTGATGGTTCGCGCGCTGTGTTGACGTGCCGGAACGGTTGAGCAGGTGCTGGGCGGGTCGTGGTTCGCGGTTGCGGTAGGCCGGGATCAGCAGCCGGGCGCCTTTGTCGGTCAATTGGTGTTCGAACTTCGCGGCGCTGGTAGCCCGTGTCAGCGGGGATCGTCTGCCCGGGCCGGTCGGCCGGCAGGCCGGGGTCGACGAGGTCGAGCAACACGTCGCGTTCGTCGGGTTTGCGCCGGCCGACCCCCCGGTGATCGGGAGGCCGGCCGGGGTGCAGACCAGAGGCAGGCGCAGGCCCCAGAACCATCGCGAGTGTGATGCTTAGTAGCCGTAGTGGGCGTAGCCGGCCAGATCGGAGCTCCCGGGAGGCGCCGCAGCCGACCGGGGTGGAGTCGGCGACCCAGACGTCGTCGTGCCAGAAAGTGGTGTCGCGGGCCAGTTCACGCAGCATCCGGGCTGGCAGGCCACCCGCGGCGGGCAGTCGGCCGGTGACCAGGCGCAGCCAGCGACGTTCGGAGGTGACCCGGAGCAGGGCCTGCGCTGTTGCGGCGGTCAGCGGCTGCTCGTCGGAGAACACCGGCCGGACGGCCGGACGGCCGGCGGCGGGGCACACGATCATCGATCCCTACGGAGAGTGCGGTCAGGAGGGTGTCGAGGTCTGGGGTCACACGCAGACCAACGGCACCCTCCGTCGCATGTCACGGCGTCAACCGCGCCGCCACGCCGTCAGGAATCAATCATTTAACCCGCGGAGAAGCACGGGCTGATGACGATGACGGCGAAGCCCCGGGGAGGCGTCCCGGACGTGATCCGGACGTCGAAGTGCTCGTCCGGGCTGATGCCGGACAGCTCGGCTCGGGTGCCGGCGGCGCCGAACGGCCGGTAGGCGACCTTCGTCCAGCCCGCCGCGATCCACCGGTCACGAAGCCGGGTCAGCGCCGGGCGGTGCCGCTCCTCCGGCAGCACGACCTGATAGGCACCCTGGACGTAGAACGGCCCGCTCTCGGTATCGGCGCAGGGCGTCACGCGCGGAGCGTTGCCGCTCAGCGGTCCGGTCGAGCCGAGCGCGGCGGGAAGCGTCTCGGCCAACGCGGCGACCGCGTTCTGCACCACCTCGGGAGATCGGACGGGCACCGTGCTCTCCTTCTCTCCCGGGGAGTCCTTGCCGCTGCATCCGGCGCCGACCAGGAGGACGAGCAGGGCGCACAGCAGGGGCAGCGTCCGGGTGGTCATCGGGGCGCTCCGTAGGGTCCGCGCTGGTGGTAGCGGTCGGTGTGGTGGCGCGCGTCGACGCCTTGGTCCGAGGTGTGATCGAGCGTCCCCGGATCGTCCCGGAAGTAGTCGTAGTCCCCGACCACGATGGCCGCCTGAGCGGTGACGCTCCTCGTGTCGGCTTCCCAGTAGTCGCCGTGCCCGTGGGTGTCGACGTGGAACTGGTTGGCGCCGAAGTCGAGGTCGGTCGGGTCCTTGCCGAGCGTGAGGCCCGAGGCGTACTTGATCGGGTCGTCGGCCGCCTGCCCGGCCCACACGTGGTGCCGGTCGATGTGCAGGTCGGACGCCGAGCCGACGGTCGTCCCGGGCGACCCGGCGACGATGACGTCGTCCACGGCCAGGCCGTCGTTCTGGGCCGCCGCGTAGCCGACCGTCGTCGAACCGTACGAGTGGCCGATCGCCGTGTAGTGCCCCTGGCCCTGGTGAGTGGCGTGCAGCCCGTTCACGAACGCGTCCAGCCGGGCCGCGCCCTGCTCGGCGCGCCCGGTCGTCGCGACGCTGAGGTTCGGGTCGTCGGGGTAGCCCTCGGGCGCGTCGTAGTCCAGCCAGGCGATCACCGACGTGTCCCCGTCCGGGCCGAACGTCCGGGCGTCCGCAGCGTCGACCAGGTTCTCCGCCCGGTGCAGGGACAGCGTCGAGGCGTCCTCCAACTCCGTGTTCAACCCGGGCACCATCGTGGCGACGTTCTTCGCGGTGTCCGGATCTCCGACCGCGACGATGGCCCGGCCCTGGTGCACCTGCCCGAAGTCCGGGTTGAAGCCGAGGAGATAGAGCCGGTGGCTCTCGGGGCCGTACTCGGACGATTCGAGCTTGGCGTAGAGCTTCCTCGCCGGCTCGTAGCTCTCGTCGAACACCCTGCCGCCGGGCCGGCCGTAGAGGCGCTCGGCGTTGATCTCCATCGCGGCCAGGTAGTGGGTGAGCCGTTTCCGGTTCGCCTGGTCCCTGGCGACCGCCGGGATGCCGTTGAGGGCGCCGATCTCGTCCGGGTAGGCGGTGAGGTAGGCCTGCTGCTGGTCGGCGGTGAGGCCCTTCCACCATTCGTCGACCGTCCAGGCGGACTTGCCGGTCGGGATCCTGGACTTGTCGGCGCCGAGCAGCGGGGCGTTGTCCTTCGCGTCCTGGGCCGCGTCGAGCACTTCGGACGGGCTCATCACGCCGCTCGGCGGGTGGAGGTAACGGGTGAGCGCGGCGGCGTACTGCTCGTCCAGCCGCGTCGCCTCGGCCAGGACGTCGGCGATGCGATCGGCGAAGACTCGCGCCGTTTCGTTGTTCCTCCGAGCCGCGGTGAGGTCGTCCACCGACTCCGAAGCGGTCAGGTACGGGGGTTCGACGCTGCCGTCCACCCGGACGCGTGCTCCGGCGGCGTGGGCCTCCCGCTCGATGTCGCTCAGCTGCCGCTGGAGACCTCGAAAACGCGTTGCGACGGCGTCGACCAGAACGCCAACTGCCCGCGCCTGCTCGGCGAGGAGACCGAATCCGTCGTCCAACCCGTCGATGTGCCGGAAAGCCGCTCCGGCCGCGTCGCCGTCCCAGTTGGAGGCGTGGACCGGACCCACCAGGTCGCTGACCGCGTCCTCGCCCGAGGCCGCGAAGCGGCCGGCCAGCCGGCGCCAGGCGCCGCCGGTCGACTCGACGTCCGAAAGACGGGCGTCACGCAGGGCATCCAGTTCGACCATCGGTCAGAACCGATCCAACTCGGCGGCCGTCTCGGCGTCCGACCGTCGATAGCCCCGGGCCGCATCGGCCAGCGCGCCGCTGAGTCGATCGAGGTAGTCACGGTGGCGTCCCAGAGCGTCGGTCCAACCGGACCGGAGCCGGTCCAGGACGTCGCCCGTGCGGAAGCCCGAGAGCGCCCGGACAGCGACGTCGGTCTCCGCCTCGATGTCCGAGGCGTCCTTCCGGACGCCGTCCGCCAGGCGGTCGGCGGCGCCCGACGCCCGGAGCAAGGCGGCTGGGTCAACCCGGATCGCCATCGACGCCTCCCCCGTGTCCGCGACGCTCCGCACTCTCGCCGAAGCGCTTCGTGACGTATACGTCAGTCACGGTCCGGAACCACGGCGGGTTCATCTTCGACGAAAGTGGGTCTGGCCAGCGTGATCGCCGGGACCATCGCCACGAGCGCGACCGCGGTGAGGAACAGCAGCGGCAGGGTCCACCCGTCGCTCACGTCGTGCAACACCCCGACGAGCAGCGGGCCGAGCGCGCCGAGCGCGTACGCGATCCCCTGCGAGAATCCGCTCAGCGCGACCGTGCCGCCGCGGGTGCGGGTCCGGACGTTGATGAGCACGAGGCAGACCGGGAACAGGATCGACCCCGAGCCGATCAGCAGCACCCAGAGCAGCGTGAGTGAAGCGGGCGCGAGCAACAGGCCGAGGTAGCCGGCCACGAAACTCCCGACCCCGGCCGCGATCAGCCACCCGACGTTGCGCAACCGGGCGACGAGCAGCGGAGCGACGAGCGCGCCGGGCAAACTGACCAGGCCGGTGACCGCGAGCAGCACGCCGGCCTCGGTCGGCGTCGAGCCGGCGAGGTCGCCGAGGATCGAGGGCAGCCAGGCGAAGACCGCGTAGGTGCAGATCGTGCTGGCCGAGAAGACGACCGTGATCGCCCGAGCCGAGCGGGACCGCCACAGCCGGGTGACGGGCGCCTCGGGCGTGGACATCTCCTCCGAGGGTCGCTTCCGAGTGACGACCAGGAGCCAGGGAACGAGCGCGACGACCGAGGTCGCCGACCAGATGCCGAGCGAGAACCGCCATCCGGCCTGCTCGGCGATCGGAGCCGCGAGCGCGGCCGGAACGGCCGTGCTCACGCCCACGACGCACACGTAGACGGCGGTCAGCAGCGCGACCCGATCGGGAAAGTAACGCCGCACGATCGGTGGCAACAACACGTTGCCGACACCGGTCCCGGCCAGAGCGACGACACTCCCGGCGAGCAGCACCCCGAACCCGGGCGCGAGCGCCCGCACGAGGTGGCCGACAGTCATGAGCAGAAGGGCGAGCACGATGCCACCGTCGAGGCCGACCAGGCGCGCAATACGCGGCGCGACGAACCCGGAGGCGGCCAGCAGAATCGGCGGCAACGTACCGAGCAGCCCGACGCCGATCGTGGAGATCGGAATGTCGTGCCGGATGGCCCCCAGAATCGGCGAGACGGCCGCGACCGCCTGGCGCAACGTGAAGGCGACGAGAAGGATGCCGAGGAGAGCGGTGGTGCGGCCCGCCCAGAGGGGCAGAAGGCGGCGCGCAGACATCGCGCCGAGCCTAGCGCGCCGGCCGTCACGCCTTCGGGACGCGGCTCACCAACCGCCCGGTACGCCGTCCGGTGCCGCGAGGCTGCAGGACGACCTGAGTTGGCTGAACCTCCCGACCTACTACCGGCTGTTTTTTCGAGCACGCGGCTACGACACGGAGCTCGAGGAATTCACTCCGCCGTCTGTCGAGGTCTACGCCTCCGGGACGGACGACCACGCGACCGATCGTCTCCTCGCCGCGGTCCGGCGCCTGGCCGAGACCATCGATACGACCCTGATCGCTTCCCTGAGACGGTGTACAGAGGCTCGCTCTGGTGGCGAGTCAAGGCTGCTCTACGCCGTGGCGTCACATCGCGCGAAGTGGGCGACCGGCTGATCAAAGTCGAATGCGCACTTGAACTCAAGCATTGGACATTCAGCGGGCGGAGGTCGATTCCAAGGAGGCCGAGGCAGTCTCGACCGTCATCGAAAGCCTCGCCGATATTCCGCAGGCACTGAGGACGCGCTGTCGCGTTCCGGCTCTGATGCCGCCCGCGTCCTCGTTCTGCTCGTCGGTGCTCATCACGAGGCCGGCTGGCCCCCGCGGCGGTCGAGTCCACAGTCTCCACGACACCCAGTTCAGCGCCGGCCGGTGGGATGAGGCGTCCGGGCGAGCGGGGTCCTCGGCGAGAACTGTCTGACCCTCCCTACACAATGTTCTCCAAGCAGTAGGGAGGCGGGCAGCTATGAGGTTCTGGGTCAAGCGCGAGTCGCTCGCGGAAGCCGTCACGTGGGGCACCCGGTGCGCGGCGACGCACCCGACCAACCCTGCGCTCGGCGGGGCTCTGCTGGAGCTCGCCTCCGGCGAGCTCACGATCACGAGCTTCGACGGTGAGTCGTCCGCCCGCATGGGCGTCGCGGTCGAGACCGCGGAGGACGACGGTCCCGACGGGTCCGCGCTGGTGTCCGCCCGGTTGCTGGTCGAGATCACCAAGGCGCTGCCCGATCAGGCCATCGACGTCGAGCTCGCCGACGGGGTGCTGCGGCTGCGTTGCGGCGGCGGGCGGTTCGGGCTGCCGACGATGCCGGTCGAGGACTACCCGCGGCCGCCCGTGTTGTCGGCCCCTACCGGCACGGTCGACGCCGCCCTGTTCGGCACCGCGGTGGCTCAGGTGGCGGTGGCGGCGTCTCGGGAGGAGTCGCTGCCGATCCTGACCAGCGTGCGGCTGGCGGTCGCGGGCGGGCGGATGTCGTTGCTGGCGTCCGACCGGTATCGGGCCGCCCGGCGGGAGCTGGCGTGGGAGCCGGTCGATCCGAAGCGGGAGGGTGAGTTCCTCGTGCCGGCCCGGGCGCTGCTCGATGCGGCCAGGGCGTTCGCTCAGGTGCCCGAGACGTTGACGGTCGTGGTCGACGAGGACGTGTTCGAGGGCGGCACGATCGGGTTCACGGCGGCTGGGCGCCAGCTGAGCACCCGGCTGCTCGAGGGCACGTTTCCGGCGGTGGGCCGGCTCTTCGAGGTGCCTCGGCCGACAACGGCGACGGTGTCGGTAGGCGCGCTGACCGAGGTCGTGAAGCGGGTTGCGCTCTTCGCCGACCGCACCACCCCGGTATCGATCCGCCTCACGCCCATCCCGCCCAACCCCTCAGCACCTGCCCCGCCCACCGGCTCCGCCGGGACCGCCGCAGCACCCGCCTCCGCCGGACCCGATGCAGCACCCGCCTCCGCCGGACCCGAGGCAACACCCGCCTCCGTCGGACCCGGCCCAGCGCCCGGCCCCGTCGGGCCTCGCGCCGGGGGCTCGGCGACGGTCGAGGCTCGTGGGGCTCGGGACGCCGAGGCCAGCGAAGCGATCGAGGCCGACTTCACCGGCCAAGACGTGACACTGGCCTTCAACGAGACCTATCTACTCGACGGGCTCCGCTCGGTCGGCTCCCCCCGCGTCACGCTGTCGTTCGACGACCCGCTCAAACCGGTCATGCTCACCCCCGCCGGCGAGCCCGCCGGGGCCGACTACGTGCTGCAGCCGGTCCGCGTCCGGTGACGCCCACTCACTCCGGCGGGTGCGGCCAGATATAGGCGATGGCCGCCACGATCGCGGCCCCGGCCAGCAGAACGATGGCTATCGCGAGCGTGCGCATCGGCGTCGTCTCCTGCAGACGCTTGCGCAACCCGCTCTGCACCAGCGACACCAGCAGCAACAACACCCCGACCACACCGAGCCCGGTACCCAGCCAATACAGCGCGGTCCGCAGGCCGTCCGACATCCGCTCCTCCTTCGCAGGCGGGTGTCATTCTGTCCGCTCCGCGCCACCCGCCCAGCGCCAGCCCCGTCCGTCCGTATTCGCGTCCTCGGACGGCCCGGCGAAATGCGCGTTCCGCTCCCGGCCGTCGGCCGAACCACTGAAGACGCGCGCGTCCCGCTCCGCGTCCGGAACGTCCCCAGCCCCGACCGCACGTCCAGCCACGCCAGCCCCGGCCTCCGCCCGGGACCCGGACCCGGACCCGGACCCGGACCCGGACCCGGACCCGGACCCGGACCCGGACCCCGGAGAAAAACCCGAATGCCCGTTCAGCCCCTCGATCCGCAGCCCCGTCACATCAGCCCGCGCCCGCGGCAACGCCTGCGGATAGTTCTCCCGCAGCCACTGCACCAGCCGCTCCCGCACATGGCACCGCAGATCGAACAGCGTCGGCGCGTCCTTCGCGGTCACCAGCGCCCGCACCCGTACGACCCCGCCCACCGCGTCGATCACCTGAAAGACACACGCCCGGCCGTCCCACAGATCGGTGCCCTCGCAGATGTGCCGCAACTCGCGCCGCATCTCCTCGGTCGGCACCGCCCAGTCGACGTCGATCTCCACCGCCCCGAGCAGCGCCGACTCGTTCCTGGTCCAGTTCTGGAACGGCTTCGTGGTGAAGTACGACGTCGGGAGCGTCAGCCGGCGGTCGTCCCAGAGGTGCAGCACGACGTAGCTCAGCGTGATGTCCTCGACCCGGCCCCACTCCTCCTCGACCACGACGACGTCGTCGAGCCGCAGCTCGTCGCTGAACGCCAGCTGGATCCCGGCGAACATGTTGCTCAGCAGCGACTGCGCGGCCAGGGCCGCGACCACACCGGCGATCCCGGCCGAGGCCAGCAGCGACGCCCCGGCGGCCCGCGCGGTCGGGAACGTCACCAGCGCCGCCCCCACCGCGACGACGACCACCACCGCCACCGTGACCCGGCGCACGACCATGATCTGGGTGTGCACCCGACGGTTGCGCTTGTTGTTCTCGACGTCGGTGCGGAATCGGGACAGCGCCCCGTCTTCCAGCACCAGCAACACCGCGCCGATGATCCACGCGGTGGCGAAGATCACCAGCACCATCACCGCGTGCAGTAAGGGACCTCGCCAGCTACCGGTGGCGGTAGTCGCGTGCAGAGCCCCCTGCACCGCCAGCACCACGGCCAGAGCCTGGAGCGGTCGGTGCAGACGGGTGGCCAGCTGGTCGAACAGCGGCGCGCGCCGGCCGATACGGCGCACCACGACGTGCAGGATCTGCACGACGACGAGCGCGACGATCGCGCCCACGGCCGCTGTCGCCAGCGTCTTGACGACATCGGGCAGCTCGTCGAACACGAACGGACTCCTCACGAGGTCGGGGACGGCTGCAACCCCTGGGATAACCCGTGACGAGAGGCCTTACGCAGTGGTGAACGTGGTCGCCAACACACCGGCCAGCGCCCGGAACGCCTTGCCCCGGTGGCTGATCGCGTCCTTGTCGGCCGCGGACATCTCGGCCGAGGTCAGCGCCGACCCGGACGGGACGAAGATCGGGTCGTACCCGAAGCCGTTCGTTCCTCGCGGCTCCCGTACCAACGAGCCCTCCATGCGCCCTTCGACGACGTGCGTCGCGCCGGATGGCAGCACGAGAGCGGCCGCACACACGAACGCCGCTCCGAGCCGGGTGTCGGGCACGTCGGCGACCTGCGCGAGCACCAGCCGCAGGTTGCGCTCGTCGTCCTTGGGCGGCCCGGCCCAGCGGGCCGAGAGCACGCCCGGCATCCCGTTCAGCGCGTCCACCGCGATCCCCGAGTCGTCGGCGATCGCCGGCAGCCCCGAGACGTCAGCCGCCTCGCGCGCCTTCAACAACGCGTTCTCCGCGAACGTGGCCCCGTCTTCCACGGTCTCCGGGTACGGCGGCACCTCGTCGAGGCCCACGACCTCGATCTGCGGCACCGCCACCGCCAGGATCCGCCGCAGCTCGGCGATCTTCTTGGCGTTGCGGCTCGCCAGCACTACCCGGGTGAGGCTCACGCGAGCGCCGAACGCTGCAAGTCAGTCAGCGAAGCGCACCCCGCGACGGCCAGGTCGAGCAGCGCGTCCAGCGTCGAACGCCCGAACGTGATCGCCTCTCCGGTGCCCTGCACCTCGACGAACTCGCCGTTCCCGGTGCAGACCACGTTCATGTCGACGCCGGCCTTGACGTCCTCGTCGTAGTTGAGGTCGAGCCGGGGCTCGCCGTCGATGACGCCGACGCTGACCGCGGCGACCGAGTTCTTCAGCGCCTTCTTGGGGGACGCGGCGAGCGCGTGCCGCGAGGCCAGCCACTGCACGGCGTCGGCCAGGGCGACGTAGGAGCCGGTGATCGCCGCGGTGCGGGTACCGCCGTCGGCCTGCAGCACGTCGCAGTCGAGCGTGATCGTGTTCTCGCCGAGCGCCTTGAGGTCGAGGCAGGCCCGGAGGCTGCGCCCGATCAGGCGGGAGATCTCGTGGGTGCGGCCGCCGATGCGGCCCTTGACCGACTCGCGGTCGCCGCGGGTGTGGGTGGCCCGCGGGAGCATCGCGTACTCGGCCGTGACCCAGCCCAGGCCGCTGCCCTTGCGCCAGCGCGGCACGCCCTCGACGACGCTCGCGGTGCAGAGCACGCGGGTGCGGCCGAACTCGACGAGCACCGAGCCCTCGGCGTGGTCCGACCAGCCACGTTCGAACGAGACGGGGCGGAGAGCGTCGGCCTGACGGCCGTCGGGGCGATGGCCGATCGAGAGCACGGTGGAGGAGTCCGTCATGGCGCGCAGCCTATCCCTCGCGGGAGCCCGCCCGTGCGCCCGGATCCGCCCCGAACGCCCCGCCGGGCCTCTCCCCAGCCGGCCCCCCGGACGCCCCGCCAGGGCTCCTCCCGGACGCCCAGCCGGGGCCGCCCCCGGACGCCACCCGCCTACGCATCCGGCGGCGCGGGCTGATCGCCGTCCAGATCTCCCGGGCCGCCAGCCCCATCAGGTACGGCACCAGGTCGGTCCCCCGGTCGATCATCCACCCGGTGCCCTTGGTAGCCAGCCACCACGCGTGCTCGAACGGGCGCGTCTTGGCCCCGCCGTGCGGCTCGGCCGACGGCATCCGCAGGATCGGCACCCCGCGCACGGCCAGCGCCCCCGCGAACTCCCGGGCCACCACCCGGTGCCCCCGCTCGTTCGGGTGCAGCCGGTCGACGTGCCAGGCCGCCCGGTCGGCCACCGCGGGGTGATCGGCCAGGTCGACGTGCACCGTCCGGTGCCGCTGGGCCACCGCGAGGACGGCCTCGTTCAGCGCGTCGGTCCGCCGGCTCAGCGGACGCCGGAGCGCCCCCGGCAGCCGCAGCATGCCCCCGGCGTCGGGCATCCGCGCGGTCAGCACGACGGCCCCGGACGCGCACAGCGTGCCCACCACCGAGTCCAGCCGGTCCTCGATCGCCCGCGGGTCGAACCCGGGCCGCAGCACGTCGTTGACGCCCACCACGACGCTCGCCATCGTCGGCGCGAACCGCAGAGCCGACGGTAACTGCTCGTCGAGGACCCGCAGCGTCGTCGCACCGCTGGTCGCGAGATTCACGAACGACGCATCCGGGAGGCTTCCGGCGAGCAGCGCGGCCCAGCCCCGCCATCCGCCGCCGGGCAGCGGGTCGCCGAGCCCCTCCGTTACCGAGTCACCGAGCGCCGCAAAGCGGAGACCCTCGGCCACGACGCCACCTCCTCGAACGTCTGCAACGGGTCCAGGCCGTGCGCGGCGAGCATGCCGTTCACCGCGGTCGGCCAGTCGTAACGCTGAGCTCGCAGGCGGGCGGCCGCCCGCCGGTCGGCCTCGGGCCGGGCCGCCAGTTCCAGCACCGCCTCGGCGAACCGGGCCCCGACCCCACCCGACACCGCGACCCCGGCGTCGCCGACGACCTCGCCGAGTGCACCGTCCCCGGCCGCCACGACCGGCGTCCCGCACGCCATCGCCTCCAGCGCGGCCAGGCCGAACGTCTCCGCCGGTCCGGGCGCCAGCACCGCGTCCGCGGTCGCCAGCAGCCGGGCCACGTGCACCCGGTCGGGCACGAACCCGAGGAACTGCACCGGCAATCCGCGGGCCCGCCGCTCGAGTGCGGGCCTCCGCGGCCCGTCACCCACGACGACGAGGACGGCCGGGACGCCCCGGGCGCGCAGCGCCGCCAGCGCGTCCACCGACCGCTCGACCCGCTTCTCGGGCGAGAGCCGCCCACAGTGGACCAGCAGTAATTCGCCGGGCCGGGCCAGCTCCGCCCGCAACGCCGAATCGTGCAGCGACGGATTGAACCGCTCCAGATCGACGCCCAGCGGCACCTTGACCAGCCCGGTGGCCCCGAGCCGGCGGAACTCGGCGGCCGCGAACTCGGTGGTGGCGACGATCTGGTCGTACCGCCCGGCGGTCCGCTGGTTGAGCCCGTCGGCGATCCGCCGGGCCGGGGCCCAGCGGGGCAGCGCCATCTTCAGCAGCGCGGTGACGTTCTCGTGCGACACCATGATCGACGGCACCCCGTGGCGCCGGGCCCAGGAGCCGGTCCAGCGCAGCGTCGTCCGGTCGGAGACCTCCAGCCGGTCCGGGTTCAGCGAATCGAGCAGCGACGTCAGCCGTCGCCGGCCGAGCACCACCCGGTAGCCGCCCATCCACGGAACGGTCGGGCCCGGCAGCGTGATCACCCGGCCCTGCGGTGTCTCCTCGTCCTTGAAGTGCGGGCCGGGCACGATCAGCACCGGGCAGTGCCCGGCCGCCAGGTATCCCCGGCCCAGCTCGTGCAACGCGGTACGCAGGCCGCCGGAGCGTGGCCCGACGAAATTCGCCAACCGAACGATGGTGGCCGGTCCAGACCCCGGATCGGTCACGCGGCCTTCTCCAGCGGAACCGGCCCGATCACGGCCTGGTAGTGGCCGATCAGCGCGTCGCCGATCGCGGCCCAGCTGCGTCCGGCCACGGCCGCCCGCCCCGCGATCCCGAACTCCTGCCGCAGCGCCGGATCCGCGGCCAGCGCCTGGACCGCGACGGTGACCGCCGAGGCGTCCTCCGGCGTCACCAGGTAGCCGGTCCGGCCGGTCCGCACGAGGTCCACCGGTCCACCGGCGGCCGGCGCGACGACCGGCAGGCCGGACGCCATCGCCTCCTGCACAGTCTGGCAGAACGTCTCGTGCGCGCCGGTGTGGACGAACACGTCCAGGCTGGCGAATGCCGTCGCCAGGTCGTCACCCACGACCTCGCCGAGGAACGTCGCCCCGGGCATCAGCCGTTCCAGCGAGGGCCGCGCCGGACCGTCGCCGATGATCACGACCTTCACCCCGGGCAACCGGCTGGCCGGCGCGAGCAGGTCCACGCGCTTCTCCGGCGCGAGGCGGCCCACGTAACCGACGAGCACCCCGTCGCCGATCCGCGCGCGGAACTCGTCCGACCGCTTCGACGGATCGAAGCGCACCGCGTCCACCCCGCGCGGCCACAGGTGCACCGGCCCGATGCCGTGCGCCGACAGCTCGGTCGCGGTCGCGCTCGACGGCGCCAGCGTCCGCGCGGTCACCCCGTGCACCCGGCGGAGCCATCGCCAGGCCGCCGCCCGCCCGGCCCCGAGCTTGTAGAAGCCCGCGAAACCCGGGACGTCGGTCTGGTAGATCGCCACCGCGGGCAGCTTCAGCCGGGCGGCGACGAACGCGCCCTGGGCCGCCAGCGCGAACGGCGAGGCGAGATGGACGACGTCCGGCCGGAACCGGCGCAGTGCCGCGGCCACGCGGCGGGTCGGCAGCCCGACCCGGAAGCTCGCGTAACCCGGCAGCCCGACGCTGGGCACCCGAACCACCGGAATGTCCGGCAGCGAGGCGCGAGGCACCGCTGTCGACTCCGGTGCCACCACCATCGGCTCGTGCCCGCGGGCGAGCAGATGCTCCACGGTGCGCAGCACCGAGTGGGCCACCCCGTTGACGTCCGGCGAGTACGACTCCGTGATGATCGCGACACGCATGCCAGTCAGAGTCGCGATCGCGGCTTTTCCCCTGGTCACTACCGGATGGCCGGAAGGGGAACGACCGGCCAATGGTGTCCGCACCGGGCGAACTCCGCTACCTTCTGTGCGCCGCGACCGGCAACGAGGCAGGATGGCCCCACCGGGTCATCACTGTGATCACCCGGCTAGCGGAGGTGACGTGCCAACCGACACGCTCAGGTTGGGTGCCGACCTGACGGTGACAACCCTGTGTGACGCCGCCGGTTCGTTCCCCGAACCCCTCGAGGATGCGTTCCCCGACGCCGGTAACACCGGCCGGTGGCCCATGCACGTGCATTGCCATCTCGTCCGGACGCCGACCAGGACAGTGCTGGTGGACGCCGGCGTCGGGCCCGAGTGGGCGCCGGCCGGCGAGTGGTTCGGGCGGCCCGGGCGGCTGCCCGAGGAGCTGGCCGCGCTCGGCGTGGACCCCTCGGAGATCACCGACGTGATCCTCACCCACCTGCACCCGGATCACATCGGCTGGGTGGTGGCCGACGAGGACGCCCCCAAGCCGTACTTCGCCAACGCGCGGCACGTGGTGCAGAACGCGGAGCTGAAGTGGCTGCGTGACTCCGGCGAGGAGTACGAGGAGCTCTACGAGTCCCACATCAAGCCGCTGATGGACGCCCAGTTGCTGGTCGAGGTCACCGGCGCGGCGACGCTCGACGAGCGGCTCGACCTGGTGCTGGCGCCCGGCCACACGCCCGGCCACCAGTGCCTGCTGGTCGACGCGCCCGACCGGCCGCTGCTGATCACCGGGGACGCGTTCGTGCACCGCGGCCAGATGACCAGCGCCGGGCTCGCGTACCGGTACGAAGAAGGCACCGAGGACGCGGCCAAGACCCGTCGTCGTCTGCTGTCGGTCGCGGCCGAGCGCGGGGTGCTGCTGGCGCCGTGCCATCTCGACGAGGGCGTCGTGCTGGTCGAGAGCGCCAGCGAGGACTCGTTCCGCACGACCGCGATGGCCCGCTGCCCGAACACCGTCGCCTAGCGCGCCCTACGGGCGCGGAGTCAGATGTCGTACTCCGCGCCCGCGTAGGCCAGCGAGACCGGGCCGTCGTACGACCCGACCGCTTCGGCCAGCGTCTTGCGCGGGTCGCCCCACGCCTGCACCAGGTGGGTGAGCACCAGGCTGCGGGCTCCCGCCCGGGTCGCGTACTCCCCGGCCTCCCGGCCGGTCAGGTGCAGGTCCGGCGGGTGCGGCTTGTCTTCTAAATAGGACGCTTCGCAGAGGAACAGGTCGACGTCGCGCGCCAGCCCGACCAGGGCCTCGCTCCGACCGGTGTCGGCCGAGTACGCGATCGCCGAGTCGCCGTGCTCGATCCGCAGGCCGTACGTCTCCACCGGGTGGTTGACCCGGGCCGCCTCGACCGTGAACGGGCCGATCGCGAACCGCCCCGGCTGCAGCGTCTTGACGTCGTACACGTCCTCGACCCCGCGCACCCCCTCCTCGGGGCCGTAGATCTGCGCGAGCCGCTCGCCCGCACCGGCCGGGCCGTACAGCGGCATCGGCGGGTGCTTACCGGCCGGGTCGTACCGGCGAACCACCATGTACACGCACGCGTCCACGACGTGGTCGCAGTGCAGGTGGGAGAGCACGATCGCATCGATGCCCTGCAGCCCGGCCGGGTGCCGCTGGAGGGCCCCCATCGCTCCGTTGCCGAAGTCCATCAGCAACCGGAAGCCCTCCGCCTCGAGCAGGTACGAGGAGCAGGGGGAGTCGGGGCCGGGAAAACTGCCGGCACAACCCAGTACGGAAAGCTTCATGCCACCTCCACCTGCGTGGTTCTAGGCAGAGTAAGGGAACCCACCACGGCGGCCTCCGGGCCGAGAAAGCGGCGTCCGAGGCGCGCGAACGGCTCCGGATCACCGGTGGCGAGGAACCGGTGATCGGGCGGGTCCAGGTCGTCTCCGCGAAGCAGGTCGCGCGCGGTCAGCGACCGGTACACGTCCTTGGCGGTCTCGTCCGCGCTCGACACCAGCGTGACACCGTCCCCCATCACCAGGCTGATCACCCCGGCCAGCAGGGGATAGTGTGTGCAGCCCAGCACGAGCGTGTCGACCTCGGCGCGCTGCAGCGGCTCCAGATACGCCTGGGCCAGCCCGAGCAGCTGACGCCCGCTGGTGACCCCGCGCTCGACGAACGGGACGAACTCCGGGCAGGCCACGCCGGTCACGGTGACGTCGGGCACGGCCGCGAACATGTCCTCGTAGGCGCCGCTGGTGATCGTCGCCCGGGTGCCGATCACCCCGACCCGGCCGTTGCGGGTCGCCGCGGCCGCCCGCCGCACGGCCGGCAGGACGACCTCGACGACCGGCACGTCGTAGCGCTCGCGGGCATCGCGCAGGCAGGCCGCGGACGCGCTGTTACAGGCGATGACCAGCATCTTCACGTCCTGCTCGACCAAGTGGTCGAGCACCTGGAGCGCGAACCGGCGCACCTGGGCGATCGGACGCGGCCCGTACGGCACGTGCGCGGTGTCCCCGACGTAGATCAGCCGCTCGTTCGGCAGCTGGTCGAGCACCGCACGCGCCACCGTGAGCCCGCCGACTCCGGAGTCGAAAATGCCGATTGGCGCGTCCATCACGCCGCGAGCGTACGCGGCACGGGTAGTGGTCTGTCTGTCCGGAAGCTAACTCGACGAGCAGTGTCATGACCGTCACCCCAATAGGGCGATGGCGGTCACGGGTAACCAAACCTCAGCCGGCGGTCGCCAGCCCGAGACCGAAACGCCCCTCCTCGTCGGTCCACCAGCGGGTGAGTCCGAATCCCGCGGCCGACAGTTCGGCCGCCACGCCCTCCCGGCGAAACTTCGCCGAGATCTCGGTGCGGATCGTCTCGCCGCGCTCCAGGCCCACGCTCAGGTCGACGGCCGGGATGCGGACCCGCATCGCGTGCCCGGCCCGCAGCCGCATCTCGATCCACTCGTGCTCGGCGTCCCAGGCCGCGACGTGCGTGAACGCGTCGGTCTCGAAGTCCGCGCCGAGCTCGCGGTTGAGGACGTTCAGCACGTTCCGGTTGAACTCCGCGGTGACGCCGGCCGCGTCGTCGTAGGCCGGGATCAGGACGTCCGGCGACTTGACCAGGTCGGTGCCGAGCAGCAGCGTCTCGCCCGGCCGGAGCGCGGACCGCACGTTCTTCAGGAACCGGGCCCGGGTCTCCGGCACGAGGTTGCCGATCGTGCCACCGAGCAGCGCCACCATCCGGTGGCCGGTCGTCGGCAGCCGGTCGAGGTGCCGCTCGAAGTCGGCCACGACCGCGTGGACGGCCAGCCCCGGGTACTCCCACAGCAGCCCGGCCGAGGCGGTACGCAGGGCCGCGTCCGAGACGTCGACCGGGATGTACGTACGGAAGCTGCCGGTCGCGCGGAAGGCGTCGATCAGGAGGTGGGTCTTCTCGGCCGAGCCGGCGCCCAGCTCGACCAGGCTGGTCGCCGCCGAGACCGCGGCGATCTCGGCCGCCCTGGCCTGCAGGATCGAGCGTTCGGCCCGGGTCGGGTAGTACTCGGGCAGCCGGGTGATCTCGTCGAACAGCTCGCTGCCCCGGTCGTCGTAGAACCAGCGGGGCGGCAGCCACTTGTCCGGTGCGGTCAGGCCGGCGAGGACGTCCTCGCGCAGCGTGCGGGCGGTGAAGTCGGCGGGCAGGTGGTTCTCGACGGTGAGAGTGGCGGCGACCATCAGACGACCTCCACGGCGAGTTCGAGAGCGGTGACGGTGACTCCGTCGGCGGTGGCTACGAGCAGCGAGTCGTCCGGGACGTCGTGCCAGCCCCGACCGTCGTCGGTGGGTTCGGAGGCGACGAGCACACCGGCCGGGGACGCCCGTTTCCAGCTGAGCGTGTCGCCTCTGACCGTCGCCACGATCGTCGTGCCGTCGGTCGCCAGCAGGTTCAACCGCGCTCCCGGAGCGTCCGAAAGAGCGTTCGACACGGTCTCGGCCACGGCGAGCGGGAGCGGTACGCCGGCCGCCAGCCGGTGTTGGGCGTAAGCCCAGAGCAGGGCCGAGTCGGTCGGCGCCTCCAGCCGGGTCAGGTCCTCCGGCGGCAGCGCCGCCGACAACCGGTGCAACGACCCCGGCCAGCCGGGTACCGCGCCGTTGTGGCTGAAGAGCCACTTTCCGGACGTGAAGGGAGCCGCCGCCGCCTCCGCGAAGCCCATGCCGTCGGTGCCGGAGCGCACGGCGGCGAGGACCGCACCGGAGCGGATCACCCGGGCCAGGTCGAGGAGGTTGGGATCGCCCCAGATCGGCCGGTCACGGCGGTAGCGGGCGGGCACCGGGTCGCCCGGCGCGTACCAGCCGACGCCGAAACCGTCGGCGTTGACCGTGCCGTGCTGTTGCCGCCGGGGTTGCCAGGACTGCCGGTACAGGCCGTGTTCCGGCTCGATCAGCAGTTCGTGCAGGGTGAGGGCCGGACCCAGGTACGCCAGATGCCTACACATCGCGGGCGCACCGGAAGCCGCTGAAGATCTGGCGGCGGATCGGGTAGTCCCAGTTGCGGAACGTGGCCCGAACAGCGGCCGGGTCGGCGGCCCAGGAGCCGCCGCGGAGGATCTTGTAGTCGGGGCCGAAGAAGACCTCGGAGTACTCCGGGTAGGGGAACATCGCGAAGCCCGGGTACGGGGTGAAATCGGACGAGGTCCACTCCCAGACGTCGCCGACCAGGCCTCGCACCCCGAGCGGGGAGGTGCCCTTCGGGAACGCGCCGACCGGAGCGGGCTGAAGGTACCTGCCGCCGAGGTTGGCGTGCTCGTCGGTCGGGTCCTCGTCGCCCCAGGGGTAGCGCAGGCTGCGGCCCGATTCGGGGTCGTAGCGGGCGGCCATCTCCCACTCGGCCTCGGTGGGGAGGCGCTTGCCGGCCCAGCGGGCGTAGGCGTCGGCCTCGTACCAGCAGACGTGCTGGACGGGCTCGTCCGGCGGGATCGGCTCGACGTGGCCGAAGCGGGTGCGGGTGCCGTCGTCGTGCCAGAACTGGGGGGCGGTCAGTTCCGCGTTGCTCCGGTGGGCCCAGCCCTCGGGGGTCCACCAGCGTCGGTCGGCGTAGCCGCCGTCGGCGATGAACTGGGCGTACTGCGCGTTGGTCACCGGGTCGGTGTCGATCCAGTAGGGCTCGACGCCGACCGCGTGGGCCGGGCGCTCGTTGTCCAGGGCCCAGGGGTCGAGGTCGGTGCCCATCAGGAACATGCCGCCGGGGACGTAGACCTCGGTCTCGGCGGCCGGAGCGCCGGGCGGCGGGGCCGGTGCGTCGAGCACCGCTGGGCCCTGGCGGAGCTGGTGGGTGGCCAGCATCGTCTCCACGTGCTGCTGCTCGTGCTGGACGATCATGCCGAACGCGAACCCGGCCTCGACCAGCCGTCGACCCTCCAGCGGCGTGTGTTCGAGCACGTCGAGGGCCTTGTCGCGGACCGTGCTGACGTAGACGCGGGCCTCGTCCGGGTTGAGCATCGGCAGCGACGGGCGGTCGGCGCGCTTGGTCTGGAACGCGTCGTAGATGTTGTCGATGTCCGGCCGCACCGGCTCCCGGCCGCCGACGTCCCGGACGAGCCAGAGCTCCTCCTGGCTGCCGATGTGGGCGTAGTCCCAGACCAGCGGCGACATCAGCGGGGAGTGCTGGCGGACCAGGTCGTCGCCGTCGACGGCGTCGGTGAGGCCGGTGCTGCGGTTGCGGGCCCGTTCGAGCTCGGCCGCGATGCGGGCGCGGAGCTGCTCGGGCGAGTGGCGGAGCGCGTCGATCGTCATCGGTTCTCCTCCGGGTGGTCTTCGGCGTGGTTTTCGGAGGCGTGGTTTTCGGAGGCGTGGGTTCGGGAGGCGTCTTTTGCGGCGGCGAGCTGGTCGTCGGCCGGGGTGCGGCGGCGGAACGTGTAGCGCTCGGCGAACGCGGTGATCTGCCGGGTGACCGCGCGGGGCAGCCCGGCCGCGTCGGCGTTCTCGATCGCGAGCGTGAGCAGCGCGGACGCGGCCCGGGCCAGGGCTTCGTCGGTGAGGCCCGTGCGAGCCGCCCGCGCCCAGGCGCCGGGCCAGGTCGGCGGCCCGAGCGGCTCGACGGCGGCCAGTGCGGCGTCGCGGGTGCCCGGCGAGGCCAGCAGCGTCCAGAGCACCGACGGCGGCACCCGCCAGTCGTCGCCCGCCTGGGCGTCGAGGTAGCGGACCTCGAGGAAGCCCTTGGCCCGGACCGGCGGGAACAGCGTGCTCAGGTGGTAGTCGAGGTCGGCGTAAGTGGCCGGGCGCTCCAGGGCCCCGTCGAGCCAGTCGGCGAACGTCACGCCGGCCGGGGCGTCCCAGAGGTCGGAGTCGTTCGGCAGGCAGAGGAGCCGCGCGTCGAGCGCGGCCCTGGCGTACGCCTCCCGGGGGTCGTTGTCGCCGGCGGTGGCGGCGGACGTGCGGCCCGGGTCGAGCTCGATCCAGACCCGCTGGCGGGTGGAGTACCAGCCCGTCGGCGCCCCGGCGTAGATCGGCGAGTTCGCGAACGCGGCGACCAGCGCGGGCCCGACCGCGTGCAACGTCCGCCAGCGCTCGGCGAAGGCGTGCTCACCGGTCTCGGTGCCGGCGTCGACCGAGAGTTGCACGGACGCCGTCGAGCCCATCATCAGCCGGCCGGCGTCGTTCCCGTCGCGATCGAAGTACCGCTCCATGGCCGCGTAGCGCGCCTTCTCGACGAGGCGGCCGGCCGGGCGGTGGGCGTCGATACCGGAACGGCCGACGGCGAGCCCGGAACGGGCGAGCGCGGCGCGGACGGCGTCCGCATCGGTACCGGCAGCCGCCAGGCAATCGGCGAACGTTCCCCAGGCCCGGGTCGAGAGTTCGACCTGGCCGCCGGGTTCGACGGTGACCGTCGAACCGGCCGGCAGCGGCCGGCCGAGCGCCGTGGGATCGGCGGACGGGGTGGTGAGGATCGGTGGGCTCCAGCGTCCCAACGCGGACGCGAGCCGTTCTGACGTGAGGGTCCTGGTCGGGTCGGTGGCGTCGTGGATCAGGCGTTCCAGCTCGATTCCGGCCAGCCGGGGTGGGCCGATCTTGAAACAGATCTTCGCGATGAACGCCTCTGCGTCGGCCCGGGTCCGGATCGGCTCGGCGAGCGGATCGTTCGCCGGGCGAGCCGGCGTTACCGTCGTTTCGGACATGTGGCCACCTCCGAGTCACCGTATTGCCTCGGGCCATGCTGCCTCGGTTTCGGCCGACCCGCACGCGGGCGGCCGTGTCGTGCAGACGCACAGTTAGTGACAAAAGAATGAGCGGGGCGGGCCGTTCGGCCCCCATGGGATTCGACAAAAAGGTGGAATTCCGTAGGTTCCGTCGGCGGCCCGCGGCGCGACCCCTGCGCTGCGTATGCTCCGCCGTACGTGACGGAAGTGATGGACGTTGTTGACACTGACGGGTGTCAACGCCTAACGCGGAGCAGTGATGGCTCGCGGTCGACACCGCAGTTTGCAAGTCAGCCGACGATCAGCAGCCGACCGGGTCGGCGCATCCGGTGCCACCCGGCGCAAGCGGGCGATCGCCCCCTGGGTGGTCGTGGCGATCGTCTTGGCCACCGTAGTCAGCGGAACTACTTTCGGCTACTTATGGGTGACGGGCGGTTGTAGCGGGAGCTCGGTGCAGCTGTCGATCGCCGCCTCCCCCGACCAAGCTCCGGTGGTGCAGTCCCTCGCCGACAAGTGGCAGAAGGACGCCCCGGAGGTCGACGGCCGCTGCGCCCAGATCGCGGTGCGGGCCGTCCAGTCCGCCGAGGTGGCGAGCTCGCTGACGCCGAACTGGAAGGAAGATTCGGGCGAACCGCGGGTCGACGTCTGGATGCCGGACTCGCAGGTGTGGATCGAGCGCACCGGCGCCCGCCCTGACGTCGCCCAGATGGTCTCCGGCGAGCCGTCGCTCATCGCGACCTCGCCCGTCGTCATGACGCTGCCGCGGCCGATGGCCGAGGCGCTGGGCTGGCCCGACAAGACGCTCTCCTGGGCCGAGCTGGCGCAGGGCCGGGTGGCCGGCACCACCTGGGCGAAGTACCAGCACTCGGTCTGGGGCCCGATCAAGATGGGCATCGGCGACCCGCGGGCGTCGTTCCCGGCGCTGGGCACGCTGCTCTCGGTCGCGGACGCCGACGGCGACAACTCGGTCACCGAGACCGAACTCGGCAACGCGCTGCTGCTCGCCCGCGCGTCGACCGTCGAGGCAGTCACCAGCGACGCGTTCTTCGCGAACATGAAGAAGGTGACGAACACCGAGGCCGGCCTGGCCGGCTCCGGGCCGTTCCCGGCGACCGAGGCCCAGGTGGCCGCATACGACAACGCCAAGCCCAAGGTGCCCCTGGTCGCGATCAACCCGGACGAGGGCACGGTCTACGCCGAGTACCAGTACCTGGTGCTGAAGGCGGACTGGGTCGACTCGGTGCGCAAGAAGATCGCGCAGCAGTTCCTGAGCTACCTGCAGGGCGAGGAAGCGCAGAGGGCGTACGGCCAGGCCGGGTTCCGTGACCCGCAGAACTCCACCCAGTACGCGGTCGGGCTCGACACCGACCTGGGCATGGGCAGCCAGTCGACGTCCGAGGCCAGGCAGTTGCCCGACATCAAGTCGGTCGACCAGACGGTCGGGTTCTGGACCGCGCTCCAGCGCAAGGCCAACGTGCTCGCGGTCATCGACAGCTCGGGCTCGATGGACGAGGCCGCGCCGGACGGTCAGGGCAAGCGGATCCAGGTGGTGCAGCAGGCCTGCCTCCGCGCCGACGCGCTCTTCAACCCCGACACGCACGTCGGCAGCTGGCGGTTCTCCACCAAGCTCGACGGCGACAAGGACTACCAGGAGATGGTGCCGATCGGCCCGGTCGGCGGGAACCTCCCCGACGGCACCTCGCGCCGCAAGGCCCTGGACGCGACGATCTACAACGACCTGGTGCCCGAGGGCTCGACCGGGCTGTACGACACCATGCTGGCCGCGTACAAGTTCATGCAGGCGCACTGGTTGGGCGACAACCGGCTCAACATGGTCGTGATGATGACCGACGGGAAGAACGAGGACCCGGGCGGCATCTCGCAGGAGGATCTGATCAAGCAGCTGAAGGCCACCGCCGACCCGGACAAGCCTGTGCAGGTGGTGATCATCGGGTACGGACCGGATGCGGACCTGAACGAGCTGAAGACGATCACGCAGGCGGTTGGTGGGAACGCTTATCCGGCGAAGACGGGAGCGGACATCGAGAAGGTGTTCCTCGCGACGCTGATCGGCGGCCAGAGCTAGGTCTTCCCTCTGCTGGTCGAGTGCCCTCGCGCGTTGCGCGGGGGCACTCGTCGTTTCCGGGGCGACCTGACTCACACCTGCTTGGCAACTGCCATCGGCGATCGCCATCCACGCTCCGAACCGGCGAATTCTGCGGTTGGCAACTGCCCGCCGCCAGGCTGCACTACGAAATGCATAATGCAGTCGGCGCCATCACGTCGCGGACGCAGACGACAAATGCGAGTCCCTGCCCAGCGATCCGGCTCGCGCCTACCCTTTTGTCGGTCAGAACAACGCTGATCGCGGGAGCGAATAATGGGAGTGAATCAATTCACGCCTGCCTCTTCGTACTGTGCCGATTGCGGCAGGAGCGGCCGAACGGGTCTCCGGACGAGAGTTCGGCGGGCTCTACTTTATGCCCGATCGATCACCGTGAGTGCTGTCGCCGGTTGTTGCGTGATCGAACATTCACCCCTATGGGTCATCGCTCCGCAACTTCTCGCAGTGGTCGGAGAATGGACTGTACAATGGTTGGCCAGCCGAGATCGACGCTAGTCAGTCAACGCGGGCAGGCCAGGACTGGACGACCTGGCCTGCCCGAATGGTTGGGCTAGATGTGTGCGCTTCCCCCCGCCGCAGCAGCTCTCTCATGGGCCGGCTTCACCGGTGACTGCGTTCGCGGTCGGGACGGAAGGAGCAGAAATGCCTTCGAGTTTCACTGATCCCAACGTACTGAGACGGCGCCTTCGCGGGGAACTGCGCAGAGTGCGGGGGACGTCGGGACTGACCCAGAAGGATGTCGCGTCGGCCATGGATTGGCATCCGTCCAAGCTCGCACGCATCGAGACCGGCACCGTGCGCATCTCGATCAACGACCTGCGGGCATTGCTGAACCTATATGGGGTCGCGGACGACCGCGAGATCAGCCGCCTGGTCGCCCTAGCGCGAAACGCGCGCCGCCGGTCCTGGTGGGATGGTCACCGGAGCGTGGCATCCACACAACTGATCGCTATGCTCGGCTACGAGTCCTCGGCGGCGATCATTCGCGACTTCGAACCGGTCGTGGTTCCCGGGCTTCTGCAAACGGAAGACTACGCCCGGTCCATCATCGCGGTGCAGGAAGGCGATCGAGCGGAGCAGAACAAGATCGATGCGCTGATCGATCTTCGAATGGAACGTCAGGAAATGTTCGACCGGTCCGACGCCCCCGAGATGCATTTCCTCTTGGACGAATCCGTGTTGCATCGAATCGTCGGGAGCAAGGCCGTGATGTCGCGGCAAACTCGACGGATTAGGGAAATCGCCGGTCGGCCCAACGTCACGGTGCATGTCGTTCCGTACCGGAGCGGCTTCTACCCGATGTGTCACACCGGTTACATCATCTTCCAGTTCACCGACCCCGCGGACGGGGACATCCTCCACGTCGAGTACCCACTGGGCGAGCTGATCTTTCGCGAAGCGGGGAGCGAATCGAGCCCAGATCCGCGCCATATCTCCCCAGCCCGGTGCCTGAGAATTTTCGAGGACGTCGAGCGCTTCGCGATTCCGATGGAATTCTTCACCGTCGGTTGACTTCGCGGCCGAACGAAGAGCGTCCAAGTCGAATCGGTGAGCTCGGAGATCGGCGAGAAACGTTGCCCAGAGACGAGGCCGGATCCGGAGGAAGACTCCGGTCGGATGCTTCGTGTCTCCGAGGAGAACCATTCCTCCGAACAGTTGGACCTGCACGCAATTGGTCGTGATGGAGTGTCGCGATTTGCGCCACCCGGACCACGACTGCAGTGCCAGATGCCGTGCCACAGTTGCTCTCCCAGCTGGTCGTGCGGCCGGGCAGAACAACGACGGCAGTGGCGTATCCGGGTCCTTCTTTCCACTAGACGACAGGCTCTCACCCAGCCGCCTATACGGCTCGTCGTGTCGATGAGCAGCGTGCCGCTCTAGCGGAGGATACGTCGTATCGGACAAATTAGTCAATAATGTCTCTTAAGTAACGAATCAAGGCACAGCAGGCCTTAACCGACCGGTCACTTCACCTCGTGTCGCAGTACCCGCACCAACCCCGCCGCCAACGGCAGCAGTACCCACAGGCCCACGGAACTCGCCAACCTCCCCCACTCCCCTCCGCTCACCGACCCCATCAGCAACGGTTCGGTCGTCCGGCCCAGGTCCAGCCACCTCGCCGCGTCCCCCAGCGCCGCGACCGACTCCCCCAGCACCGACCACGCCGTCGGGATCACGAAATACAGCACGATGGCCAACCCGGAAGCCAGCAGCAACGCCCCGAACGCGATCCCCATCAGCATGTTGATCGTCTGGAAGACGATTCCGTAGGCCACCTCGGCCACTCCGAGATCCCAGCCTCCACCCCGCCCCATCAGGTCGGCGGCCACGTTCCCCAGCACGGCCACCACGACGGCCACGCCCACCGAGGCCAGCGCGATCGCCGCCGCGGCCAGCACCTTCGCCCCCACGACGCGGGCGCGCCTGGGCACCAGCGTGAACGTCACCAGCGACGTCCGTTGGCTCCATTCGCTCGTCACCGCGAGAATGCCCAGCACCGGCAGCAGCAGGCCCGACCCGGCCAGCGCGAACGCGAAGAACTCGTCGGCCGTCCTGGTGTCCGAGGGGCCGGCGAACAGCCGCACCAGCACCAGGCCCATCGTGATCAGCCCGACGCTGGCCAGCAGCCACCGGCCGGCCCGCGTGTCGGCCATCTTGCGCAGCTCCACCAGCGTCAGCCGCCCCAGCGACGGCATCCTCTCCGTCACGACCGTCATGCTGCCACCCCTTCTCGGTTCGACGCAGCGGTGAGCTGCAGGAACATCTCCTCCAGACCGTTTCCGTCGACCGGCCGGAGCTCGGTCAGCACGGCTCCGCCCGCGTAGGCCGCCCGCCCGACCGCCTCGGTGTCGGCGTCCACGTCGAAGCTCCCGTCGGGGTGCTCGGTGACCGCGAACGCGGCCAGGGACGTGCGCAGCACGTCCACGTCGGTGGCCCGCACCCGGACCCCGGCCACCTGGAGCAGGTCGGCCTTGCTCCCCTGGGCGACGATCCGGCCGCCACCGATGACGACCAGGTGATCCGCGACGACCTCGACCTCGTGCAGCAGGTGCGACGACAGCAGCACTGTCCCGCCTCGATCGGCGAACTCGCGCAGTAGCCCGCGCATCCAGTGGATGCCCTCCGGGTCCAGCCCGTTGGCCGGCTCGTCGAGGATCAGCACGGTCGGGTCGCCCAGCAGCGCGTTCGCCAGCCCGAGCCGCTGCCGCATCCCCAGCGAGTACGCCCCCACCCGCCGTTTCGCGGCCACCGGCGGTAGCCCGACCTTTACGAGCAGCTCACCCACCCGGGAACGGTCCACGCCGAGGACCTGCGCCGACACCGCCAGCGCCTCGTGGCCGCTGCGGCCGGCGTGCTGCGCGGCGGCGTCGAGGAGGACCCCGACCTCGCGGCCGGGGTTCGGCAGGTCCCGGTACGGCACCCCGCCGATCGTCGAGGTCCCCGACGTGGGTGGGGTGAGGCCGCAGAGCATGCGCAGCGTCGTCGACTTGCCGGCCCCGTTGGGCCCCAGGAAACCCGTGACGCTCCCGGGCTCGCAACGGAACGAGATGTCGTCCACCGCTCGGAACGATCCGTACGTCTTGGTCAGTCCGTCCACCGTGATCATGCCGAGAGCGTCGCGTTCCGCGACGTCCGGAGGCGTCGCCCGGAAGGCTACGGCCGATGGCCGAAGTAGCGTCCACCGTGAACTTTGGTCGGTATCCGCCGGCCTGCGGCCGCCGTAGCCTGGCCCTATGGCGTCGGCAACGGATCGGAATGCGGACGCCGACCCGCACGGCGCCGCGGCGATGCTGATGACGCTGGCCGCCGATCGCCCCTCCGGACGCTCCCCGAGGCGGCAGTTCGCCGTCGACCTGACGTGCCTGTTGGCGTCGGTCGCGATCCCGTTCGGCTACTGGGTGGCGCTCGCGCTCGGTCACCGCCCGTTCTCCGACACGGTCCACTGGATCGACCTGGCTCTGGCGACGCTCTTCACCCCGCTGATCTGGTGGCGACGCCGCTGGCCGGTGCAGATCTCGGTTCTGCTGTCGGTGGTCAGCGTCGTCTCGGAGTACGCGAGCGTCGCGCAGGGCATCGCGCTGCTGACCGTCGCGATCCACTGCCGACCGCGCGCGACGGCGTTCGCGGCCACGGTCTGGGCGGTCACCGGATCCGTCTACGTCGTCGTCCGGCCGACGCCCGACCTGCCGTACTGGGTCTCGCTGATGTTCATCGCGCTACTCACCGGCGGCATCGTGGCCTGGGGCAGCTTCATCCGGGCCCGGCGGGCGTTGATCGACTCGCTGCGCGATCGGGCTCAGCGGGCCGAAGACGAGCAGCAACGCCGGGTCGAGCAGGCGCGGCAGCTCGAGCGGACCCGGATCGCCCGGGAGATGCACGACGTCCTCGCCCACCGCATCTCCCTGCTCAGCCTGCACGCCGGGGCCCTGGAGTTCCGCCCGGACGCCCCGCCCGACGAGATCGCCAAGGCCGCCGGCGTGATCCGCTCCAGCGCCCACCAGGCCCTGCAGGAGCTCCGGGACGTCATCGGGGTCCTCCGGGAGGGCACCGGCGAGGTCGAACGCGACCGGCCTCAGCCGACGCTCGGCGACGTCCCCGGTCTGGTGACCGAGGCCCGGCGGGCCGGCGCCACGATCGATCTCGACGTCCGGGTGGACGACCCCGACGCGGTACCGGCGGTGACCGGCCGAACCGCGTACCGCGTGATTCAGGAGGGCCTGACGAACGCCCGCAAGCACGCGAACGGGGCCGCGGTGCGGGTCACGGTCAGCGGCGACCGGTCCGACGGCCTCACCGTCGAGGTGCGGAACTGGCTACCGCTACGGATCCCCGAGACGACGATTCCCGGCGCCGGAACCGGCATCGTCGGGCTGGGCGAACGCATCGGGCTGGTCGGTGGGCGGCTCGAGCACGGCCCGTCGACGGCCGGAGACTTCCGCCTGACCGCCTGGCTGCCCTGGAGCGCACCGACATGACTCGAATCCTGATCGTCGACGACGATCCGCTGGTGCGGGCCGGGCTCACGATGATCCTGGCCGGCACCGACGATCTGCAGGTCGTCGGCGAGGCCTCCGACGGCGTCGAGGTTCCGGCCGCGGTCCGGACCGTCCATCCGGACGTCGTCCTGATGGACATCCGGATGCCCCAGCAGGACGGCCTGGCCGCGACCGAGGCACTCCGCCGCGCCCCCGACGCACCCGAGGTCATCGTCCTGACGACGTTCGACGCGGACGAGTACGTGCTGCGCGCGTTGCGCTGCGGAGCCGGCGGTTTCCTGCTGAAAGACACCGCACCGGCCGAGATCGTGCGGGCGATCCGGGCGGTCGCGGCCGGCGAGCCGATGCTCTCCCCCACCGTCACCCGTCAGCTGATCGCGCACGTCGCCGAGACCGGCGTCGACGCCCGGAAGGCGGCGGCGGTCCGGGCGTTGGCCCAGCTCAGCCCACGCGAGCGGGAGGTTGCCGCGGCGGTCGGGCGAGGCGCGTCGAACGCGGAGATCGGCACCGAGCTGTTCATGAGCGTGGCGACGGTGAAGGCGCACGTGTCGCGGATCCTGACCCGGCTGGGCCTGAACAACCGCGTACAGCTGGCGTTACTGGCTCACGACGCCGGGGGCTGACGCGGATCGGGCTCGCTATCGCAGGCCGAATCCGCTTTCATCCGTCGCCCAGCGCGGCACGAAGGCGCCGCGCGGCGGTCTGCGGATCCTCAGCGTCGGTGATCGCCCGCACCACGACGATCCGCGACGCGCCGGCCGCGCGCACCTCGGCGACGCGGGCCTCGTCGATGCCGCCGATCGCGAACCACGGGCGGTCCGGCGCGGCCGCCGCCACCTCCCGCACCAGCCCCA
The DNA here is from genome assembly GCF_006912135.1 of Cryptosporangium phraense. Classification (NCBI taxonomy): domain Bacteria; kingdom Bacillati; phylum Actinomycetota; class Actinomycetes; order Cryptosporangiales; family Cryptosporangiaceae; genus Cryptosporangium; species Cryptosporangium phraense. Next base: position 141,614 of record NZ_VIRS01000012.1, read on the forward strand.
GCCCGGCGGCCGGGCGACCCTGCTTCGTCGGCGTCTCCCAGCACGGGCCGGTGCAGAAGTAGTCGACGCCGGGCTCGTCGGCGGCCGCCCGGGCCTGCCCGGCCGAGTGGGTCGAGCGTCCGATCAGGACGTCGTCGCCGACGATCCGCCGGGCCCAGGCAACCGGCAGGTCGTCCTGGCCGAGGTGGAGGACGTCGGCGCCGGCGGCCAGGGCCACGTCGGCCCGGTCGTTGACGGCGAGCAGCGCGCCGTGCCGGTCGCAGGCCTCGCGCAGCACGGCGAGCCGCGCCAGCTCGGTACGCGCCTCGATGCCCTTCTCGCGCAGCTGGACGACGTCGACGCCGCCGGCCAGCGCAGCGTCGGCGAAGGCGTCCAGATCGGGGCGGTCGGGGACGCAGAGGTAGAGGCGCGCCGCGGCGAGCCGCTCCCGCCGATCGGCGGGAGCGGCGCGGCGGCCGGGCGCGGCCACGGACCGGGCCATCACACCACCGGTGGCGACGAGGCCTGGGCGTACCAGCGGCGGGGAGCCCGGCCGGCCCGGAAGGCCAGGCGACCGGCCTCGACGGCCAGACGCATCGCGGTCGCCATCGCGACCGGGTCACGCGCGCCGGTGACCGCGCTCGCGAGCAGGACGCCGTCGCAGCCCAGCTCCATCGCCTCGGACGCGTCGCTGGCCGTGCCGATCCCGGCGTCGAGGATGACCGGAACCGTCGCCTCCTCGACGATCATCGCGATGTTGTCGGGGTTGCGGATGCCCAGCCCGGTCCCGATCGGCGACCCCAGCGGCATCACCGCCGCGCAGCCCACCTCGGCCAGCCGCCGGGCCAGGACCGGGTCGTCGTTGGTGTACGGGAGCACGGTGAACCCGTCCGCGACGAGCTGCTCGGCCGCGGTGAGCAGCTCGACCGGGTCCGGGAGCAGCGTCCGGTCGTCGGCGACGACCTCGAGCTTCACCCAGTCGGTCTCCAGCGCGTCGCGCCCCAGCTGGGCGGTGAGCAGGGCCTCGGCCGCCGTGCGGCAGCCCGCCGTGTTCGGGAGCGGCTCGATGCCGTACTCCCGGAGCACCGGGAACACCCCCATTCCGGACGCCGGGTCGACCCGGCGCATCGAGACCGTGGTGAGCACCGTGCCCGAGGCGCGTAACGCCTCGCCGAGCGTCGACAGGCTGATCGAACCGCCTCCGGTGCCCATGATGAGCCGGGACGCCAGCGGCTTCCCGGCGATGACCAGCGCGTCCGTGATGCCTTTAACCACCCTGCACCGCCATGATTACCTCCACGTGGTCGCCGTCGGCCAGCCGGACCAGGGCCCAGCCGCCGCGCGGCACCACCTCGCCGTTGACCGCCACTGCGACGCCCTGGGCGAACCCCGCCGGGCGCTGCGTCACGTGCTGGACGACCGCCGCGACGGTCGGGTCGTTCACTTCGACCTCTCGGCCGTTCACCCGTAACGTCGTCATCGGCTGTACCCCGTTCGGTCCACTCTGGATCATCGAATCCTCGCTGGGGTGAATCGTCCGGGTGCGAACGCCGCGGCCACCAGCGGGTCCGGCGCCGTGCCGGTGACCAGATCCGCGACCAGGGTCGCGGTGAGCGGAGCGAACAGGATCCCGTTGCGGCCGTGCCCGGTCGCGACGACCCGGCCCGGTCCGACCGCGCCGACGATCGGAGCGCCGTCCGCGCTCACCGGCCGCAGCCCGGCCGACGTCTCGACGAGCGCGTACTCGTCGACGGCCGGCAGTACCCGGCGAGCGTCGGTGAGCAGGCGATGGACGCCACCCGCGGTGACCGTGCGGTCGAAGCCGACCTCGTCCTGGGTGGCGCCCACCACGAGCTCGCCGGTGGCGCGGGGCACCAGGTAGACGCCCCGACCGTCGACCAACGCCCGGACCGTCCGGGAGAGCACAGGTGTCCGTCGCCCGGCGCGCAGCCGTACGATTTCGCCCCGCACCGGCCGGACGAGGCCGTCCAGCGACGGCTCGAGCTCCGGAGTCCACGCCCCGGCCGCGATCACCGTGACGTCGGCCTCGGCCGGGGCCTCCGCGATCATTTCGACGCCTGCGGCGCCGAGCGCCGTGCGTAAGGCTCGGAGCAACGCCCGGTTGTCGACACTGTGGTCGGTGGGCACGTCCAGACCCCCGCGGACGCCCGGCGCGAGGGCCGGCTCGGCTCGGCGGCAGGCCGTCCCGGTCAGGCGTTCGACGTCGACGCCGAGCCCGGCCAGGCGGGCGGCCAGGTCGTCGAGCGCGGCCAGGTCGCTCGCGGTGTAGCCGACGACGAGCGTGCCGGTCGTGCGGTACCCCGGGTCGACGCCGGTCGCGGCCAGCGCGGACGCGAAATCGGGCCAGGCCTCGACGGCCCGGCGGCCGGCCGCCAGCAGCGCGGGTTCGGTCGGGTGGGCCTCGGCGATCGGCGCCAGCATCCCGGCCGCGATCGGGCTGGCACCCCGCTCGGGATCGGGGTCGACGACGGTCACCGCCGCCCCGGCTCGGGTCAGCGCCCAGGCACTCGACAGCCCGATGACCCCGGCCCCGACCACCAGGACCCGGGTCACGACGGTACTTCGACGCGGACCACCGGCTCCGCGGCCGGTGGGTGACCGACCGGGCCGTGACCGGCGCCGACCGAGTAGCTCGTCGCGACCGCCGTGGTGACGTACCGCTTGGCGACGGCGGCCGCCTCCGCGAGCGTGTCTCCACCGGCCAGCCGGGCGGTGATCGCGGCCCCCAGCGTGTCCCCGCTGCCGTGGGTGTTGCCGGTGTCGATCCGGGCCGCGTCCAGCCAGAGCTCGGTCGACCCGTCGGTGAGCAGGTCGCGGCTCCGCGGCCCGCTGTCGTGGCCGCCCTTCACCAGCGCGTACTGCGGGCCCAGCTCGAGCAGCGCCCGCGCGGCGGCCCGCTGGTCACGCGTCCCGACGAGCAGCTGGGTCTCGTCGAGGTTCGGCGTGACGACGGTCGCCAGCGCGAACATCGCCTTCAGCTCGGCCAGCGCGTCCGGACGCAGCAGCGGGTTGCCGTGCATCGACGCGCACACCGGGTCCAGCACCAGCGGGATCGTCCCGCCCCGGCCGATCCCGTGCCGCCGGAACGCGTCGGAGATCGCCTGGATGATCGGCGCCGAGGCCAGCATCCCGGTCTTCACCGCGCCCGGGCGGAGATCCTCCATCACCACCCGGATCTGCTCGCCCACGAGGTGCGGCGGTATCTCGTGCACCGCGCTCACCGCGACCGTGTTCTGCACGGTCACCGCCGTCACCGCGGTCGTGCCGTGGACGCCGAACGCGGCGAACGTGTGCAGGTCGGCCTGGAGGCCGGCCCCGCCGCCCGAGTCGGATCCGGCCACCGTCAGCGCAACTACTGGGCTCACTGGTTCACCACCGGTAAATAGATCTGCGCGCCTCCAGCCCGGAATTCTGCCGACTTCGCTGCCATGCCCGCTTCCGCCATGCCCGCTTCCGCCGTGCGCGCTTCCGCGTTCGCGCGCAGATCGTGGCTGATGCGCATCGAGCAGAACTTCGGGCCGCACATCGAACAGAAGTGCGCGGTCTTGGCCGGCGCAGCCGGCAGCGTCTCGTCGTGGAACGCCTGCGCGGTCTCCGGGTCGAGGGCCAGCGCGAACTGGTCGGCCCAGCGGAACTCGAACCGCGCGTCGGAGAGCTGATCGTCCTGCGCCTGCGCGCCGGGGTGGCCCTTGGCCACGTCGGCCGCGTGCGCGGCGATCTTGTACGCGATCACCCCGGCCTTGACGTCGTCGCGGTCCGGCAGCCCGAGGTGCTCCTTCGGGGTGACGTAACAGAGCATCGCGGTGCCGTGCCAGGCGATCATCGCCGCGCCGATCGCCGACGTGATGTGGTCGTAGCCCGGCGCGACGTCGGTCGCCAGCGGACCGAGCGTGTAGAACGGCGCCTCGTCGCACCACTCCTGCTGCAACCGGACGTTCTCCGCGATCTTGTCCATCGGCACGTGCCCGGGGCCTTCGATCATCGTCTGGACGCCGTGCTGTTTGGCCACCCGCGTGAGTTCGCCCAGCGTGCGCAGCTCGGCCAGCTGGGCGTCGTCGTTGGCGTCGTACACCGAACCGGGCCGCAGCCCGTCGCCCAGGGAGAACGTGACGTCGTAGGTCCGCAGGACCTCGCAGAGCTCGGCGAAGTGGGTGTAGAGGAAGTTCTCCCGGTGGTGGGCCAGGCACCAGGCGGCGAGGATCGACCCGCCGCGGGACACGATGCCGGTCTTCCGACCGACGGTCAGCGGTACGTACTCCATGCGGACGCCCGCGTGCACGGTCAGGTAGTCGACGCCCTGCTCGCACTGCTCGATGACGACGTCCCGGTAGACGTCCCAGGTCAGCGCGGTGGGGTCGCCGCCGACGCGTTCGAGGGCCTGGTAGATCGGCACGGTTCCGATCGGCACCGGGGAGTTGCGGAGGATCCACTCGCGGGTCTCGTGGATGCGCGGGCCGGTGCTCAGGTCCATGACCGTGTCGGCGCCCCACCGGGTCGCCCACACCATCTTCTCGACCTCTTCGGCCGGGGACGACGTGACCGCCGACGTCCCGATGTTCGCGTTGACCTTCACCAGGAACCGCTTGCCGATGATCATCGGCTCGGCTTCGGGGTGGTTGACGTTGGCCGGGATGACCGCCCGCCCGGCCGCGACCTCGTCCCGGACGAGCTCGGCCGGGAGGTGCTCGCGGGCGGCGACGTAGGCCATCTCGGCGGTGACCTCGCCGGCCCGGGCGGCCAGCAACTGGGTGGGGTGGTTGCGGGTCCGGCCGCGCCTGGGCAGGCCTTTCTGCAGGTCGGGGACGTAGTCGGTCTGGGTATACGGGCCGGACGTGTCGTAGCGTTCGACCACCTGGCCGGTGGTCAGTTCGATCTCGCGGACGGGCGTCCGCAGGTCGCCGCGGTAGGCCTTGCGGCTGCCCGGCAACGGACCAACGGTTACAGCACGGCTCATCTGAGCGCTCCCTACGCCGGCATTACCCGGTCAGGTTCGAGCGGTCGGTGGCACCGTCCAGTTCGGACAGCCACCCTCTCAGCCCGCTTTCGGCGCGAGCTCCCGCGTACAAGGACCGGGCCACCATAACCCCGACTCGTCGGGAACGGAACCGTCCGCGTCACCTCAGTTACGGAGCGTCGGCACCGTGACGACGGCGAGCGCGGCGGCGCAGGCCGCCGCGGTGAACGCGACCGGGTAGCCGGCGTGGGTGACGACGGCGCCGAGGACCGGCGCGGTCGCGGCCGCGACGCCGTTCTGGCCCGTGTTGTGGATCCCGAGCGCGCGACCGGCCCAGCCTGGTCCGGCGTACTCGGCGACGGCGGTGAACGAGAGGCCGTTGGTCGAGACCGACACCACCGCGGCGGCGACCAGCGCGGCGACCGCGAGGCCGGCCAGGCCTCCCCGGGCGGCTTCGGCGGCGCCGGCCGGGTCGGGGGCGCCGGCCGCGCCGGCCGCGAGGATTGCCAGTACCCCGGCGGTGATGGCGGCCAGGATCCGCATCGGGCCGGTGCGGCTGCCGGCCCGGTCCGACCACCACCCGGCGAAGAGCCGCGCCGCCGCTCCCCCGAACGAACCGACCGCGAGCAGCCGACCGGCTTGCGCCGCACCCCAGTGCTCCGAGTCGACGAGGAACACCAGCCCGAACGTCGCCACCGCGAACTGCGGGAACACCAGCAGCGCACCGGCGCCGTGCAGCCGCCAGAGCACCGGAGTGCGGTACGGGTTCCCGTTCGTCCCGGCCGAGGCACCGGCGGTCCGGGCCGGGTCGCGCACCACGACCGCGATCAGCACGGCTGTCACCAGGCAACTCACCGCCAGGAAGGCCAGCGCCGGGTTCCGTCCCGAGTCGCTCAGCACCGGCACCGCCACCGCGGCCACGGCGACGCCGAGCGGCTGGGCCATCTGCCGGATGCCCATCGCCAGCCCGCGCTCGGCCGGGCCGAACCAGCCCAGGATCAGGCGTCCGCTGGCCGCGTTGACCGACCCGGCGAACGCCCCGGCGACGACCAGTCCGACGCCCAGCGCGACCGGTCCGTGCGCGGCCAGCAAGGCCAGCAGGACGAGCCCGGCGCCGCCCAGCCCCAGCGCGATCACCCCGCGCTCGCCGTAGCGGTCGGCCAGGGCTCCCCACAGCACCAGCGTCGCCAGCAGGCCGAACGTCGGGCAGGCGACCAGGACGGCGGCCTCGGTGAGCGAGAGTCCGTCGGCGCGGAGGCGCGGGAGGAGGTACGGCAGTCCGTAGAGGAACGCGCACCCGGCCGTCATTCCGGCCACGCCCGCCGCCAACACCACCCAACGCCGCCGTGATTCCATATTTCGAGAATAGCGTCTCATTATGTAGGATAGTAGGCTGGGGTCGTGGAGCCGGTGACCCGCACTGCCCCGCGGCCGATCCGCCGGGCGGTGCTGACGCAGTGGTGGCGCGATCTGTCGTTCCTACACTGGCCGGTCGACCCGGATCGCGTGGCGCCGCTGCTGCCCCGCGGCACGCGGCCGGACACGCTCGACGGCGTGACCTACGTCGGGCTGATCGGGTTCCGCATGGACCGCGTCGGTCTCGGGCTGGGCGTCCCGTACTTCGGACGGTTCGCCGAGACGAACGTGCGGCTCTACTCGGTGGACGGCGCCGGCCGGCGCGGGGTGGTGTTCCGGTCTCTGGACGCCGAGCGGCTACTGCCGGTAATGATCGGGCGGGTTTCGCTCGGGTTGAACTACGTGTGGTCGCGGATGTCGATCTCGCGCTCCGAGGGCGGGGCGTTCACGTATCGCAGCGTCCGTCGCTGGCCCGATCCTGGGCCGCGGGCCGCGTTCACCGTGCGTCCGGGGGGTGTGGCGCCGGAGGATCCGCTCAACGATTTCTTGACGGCGCGGTGGGGTCTGCACACGACCTGGCACGGCAAGACCCTCTACCTGCCGAACGAACATCCGGCCTGGCCCCTACGCACCGCAACGCTGGTCGACCTCGATGAAACCGTGCTGGAAGCCGCCGGCCTCCCGATAGAGGGCCCGCCCCCGTCGGTCCTCTTCAGCGAGGGCGTCCCCGTGAAATTCGGTTCCCCGCTTCCTGCACGCCATCCGGGCCCACCTGCGCAGACGTGGACTTCGCGCCGCTAGTCCGAACCCAGCCAACCGCATCAGCCGCCGGATCCGCGACAGCGGCCACAGACGCCGGTCACGGTCCGCGCGCCGTGCTCCTCGATGCCGAGTTGGCATGGTGGGCCGGAATCAGCCCCCCGGATGCCGCGGTGGGCGAGCTGGTGCTCGAATTTGCGGCGCTGATAGCCCTCGTCGCGAGGGTCGCCTGGCCCGGCCAGTTGGTGCCCCCGGCGACCAACTCCGAGCGGCGGACGGCTCGTGAGAGGCACCGTAGCTCGATGCAGAGTCGGCCGATTCGCGGTGGCGTGCGCGTGTTTTGTTGTGCCCCGAGGCGCGAAGGCCGCGATCATGCCGGGCAGCCGGCCCGGTGACCAGCGGCGCTCCGCGGCGGCGAGTGAGCTGGTGCTCGAACTCGCGACCTCGGCAGCCCTCGTCCGCGAGGAACGTCCGACCCGGCCGGCCGAATTCGGGGTCCATCAGGTCGAGCAGGCCAACCCACCCAATGCGCGTCGGCAACATCGGACCTATGGGATCCGCGTCGCGATTTCGGAGCCGGCCGACCGGATCAGCTATCACGGACCAAACCGGGCCTACGCCCAGAGCTGGCCCTCCAAAGCGGCCTCAGCCTCCGCCAAAGTACCGGCATAAGCACCGGTAGAAAGATACTTCCAACCCCCATCGGCCACGATGAAGACAATGTCCGCCCGCTGCTCGGCCTTCACCGCCTTGTGCGCGGTCGCCAACGCCGCATGCAGGATCGCCCCGGTCGAGATCCCGGCGAAGATCCCCTCGACCTCGATCAGCTGCCTGGTCCGCAGCAACGCGTCGCGCGGGCCGACCGAGAACCGGGTCGTCAGCACGCTGGCGTCGTACAGCTCGGGCACGAACCCCTCGTCGATGTTCCGCAGCCCGTACACCAGCTCGCCGTACCGCGGCTCGGCCGCGATGACCTGTACGTCCGGCACCTTCTCACGCAGGTACCGCCCGGTTCCCATCAGCGTTCCGGTCGTCCCCAGCCCGGCGACGAAGTGCGTGATCGACGGGCAGTCACGCAGGATCTCCGGCCCGGTCGTCTCGTAGTGCGCCCGCGCGTTCGCCGGGTTTCCGTACTGGTAGAGCATCTTCCAGTCGGGGTGCTCCTCGGCCAGCTGCTTGGCCATCGCCACGGCCTGGTTCGACCCGCCGGCGGCCGGCGACGCGATGATCTCGGCCCCGTACATGCCGAGCAACTGCTTGCGCTCGATCGACGTGTTCTCCGGCATGACGCAGATCAGCCGGTACCCCTTGAGCTTCGCGGCCATGGCCAGCGAGATACCGGTGTTGCCACTGGTCGGCTCGAGGATCGTGTCACCGGGACGGAGCCGCCCCTGCTGCTCGGCCTCGTTGATCATGAACAGCGCCGGGCGGTCCTTGACCGACCCGGTCGGGTTCCGGTCTTCGAGCTTGGCCCAGAGACGGACGTCGTCGCTGGGCGACAACCGTGGTAGGCCGACGAGCGGCGTGTCGCCCAGGGCGTCGAGCAGCGAGTCGTACCTAGCCACGGTTGTCTCCCTCGTCGAATCAGCCGCCGGCGACCGCGGGCAGCACGGTCACCGAGTCGCCGTCCTTCAGCCCGGTGTCGAGCGCCCCGGTGAACCGGACGTCCTCGTCGTTGACGTAGACGTTCACGAAGCGGTGCAGCGTGCCGGTGTCGGTCACCAGGCGTCCGCGCAGACCCGGGTACTTGCCGTCGAGGTCGGCGATGAGCGCCTGAAGCGTTTCACCGTCGCCCTGAACGGTCTTCTCGCCACCGGTGTAGGTGCGCAGGATCGTCGGAATTCGAACTTCGATCGCCATTGAATCTCCTGGAAGTGACTGGATGGCAGCCGGCGGGGGCCCGGCAGACACAACCCGGGGAACGGGTGGTGATTCCCCGCGTGCCGGACGGCACACCTGGCCGCCGGCACGGGTTGATCTCAGGCGCGACGACAGTCGTAGACGACTTCGACCGGAGTATGCGCGAACAGATACGACTGAGTCGGCGTCATGCGATCTCCACCGGCTCTTCGGTCACTACGCCGTCGACGATCCGGTACGACCGGAACTCGACGTCCACGTCGTCCCGGGTAGAGACCAGGACGTAGTGCGCACCCGGCTCGTTGGCGTACGAGATGTCCGTGCGGGACGGGTACGCCTCGGTGGCGGTGTGTGAGTGGTAGATGACGACCGGCTCTTCGTCCCGGTCGTCCATCTCCCGGTACAGCTTGAGCAGGTCGGTGGAGTCGAACTCGTAGAACGTGGGCGAGCGGGCCGCGTTCAGCATCGGGATGAACCGGTCGGGCTTGTCCGTGCCGGCCGGGCCCGCGATCACACCACATGCCTCGTCGGGGTGGTCACGACGAGCATGCGCCACGATGGCGTCATACAGAGCCCGGTCCAGAGTCAACACGGCGACCAGCGTACCTACGAAGTTCCGCCCCAGACAGGACGTGCATCACTCCGGGTCTATGGCATCCACCAGGCTGGCCTGGAGACCGGTGAGGAACTGGTAGAGCGAAAGCCCCAAAACCCGCGCACCGGTCGGGTCGGCCCCAGCAGCGGCCTCCAGCTCGGCCAGCGGATCGGTCTCGGCCTCGATCTCCAGCGCGGTCCCCAGCATCAGCCGGGCGTCGTTCAGCGCCAGCAGCCAGGCCTCGGCGCGCTCGGGCTCCAACCGGATCTCGCCACCCTCGAACGGCAGATCGTCGAGGATGACGCTCGCGTTGCCGATCTTCTGCTCCCGCAACGACGACTCGGTGAGGCTGCGCAGTTCGGCCGCCGCCTCCGGGTCGTCGCGATAGCCGTCCGGGAAGAGGCGGGCCAGCACCGGGTCGCTCTCGCCGTCGTCCGGCTCCGGGGCGTCGAAATCGTCGAAGACGTCGCCGGCCTCCCGCGGGACCCGGCCGCCGACGTCGAACGGATCCCGGCCGAGGGGCTCGGCCCGGCCGAGCGACGACGGCCCCAGGTCCAGGCTCATGACCCCGCGCCGATCGCCGGCCTGGATCAGGCCCGCGACCTGGGCGACGACGAGCCCGACGGCCTGCGCCTCCTCGGCGGAGAGCCGGAGCGTGAAAGCGTTCTTCGAACGTGTGAAGCCGTAGGTCATCTCAGTCCTGCTGCAGGGTGGCCCAGAGGCCGTGGGAGTGCAGGCGCGCGACGTCGTGCTCCATCCGTTCGCGCGTACCGCTCGACACCACGGCGCGGCCCTTGTGGTGGACGTCCAACATCAACTGCGTCGCTTTGGGCTTGTCGTACCCGAAGAGCTTCTGGAACACGTACGTCACGTACGACATGAGGTTGACCGGGTCGTCCCAGACGACGGTGACCCACGGCTTCTGCTGCTCGGGCCTTTCGAAGGTGCTCGGGGCCTCCGCCGGAGCGACCAGGGGAGCGGTCATACATCCATCGTGCCATCGCCTGAGGTTCGCGCAACAACCCCCGGCAACACGGTTCTCCACCCCGGGGTGGAGCAGCCACGATGAACGCCGCCCGGCCCGGGCTCGTAGGCTGACGACATGGGCACAGCACTGCTGACCGATCACTACGAGCTCACGATGCTGGCCTCCGCGCTGCGCGACGGGTCGGCCCACCGCGAGTGCGTGTTCGAGGTCTTCGCCCGGCGGTTGCCCAAGGAGCGCCGCTACGGCGTCGTCGCGGGCACCGGCCGTCTGCTCGACGCGCTCACCGAGTTCCGCTTCGCCGAGGACGACCTCGAGTTCCTGCGCAGCGCCGGTGCGGTGGACGACGACACCGCCGAGTGGCTGAAGAACTACCGCTTCAGCGGCGACATCGACGGCTACGCCGAGGGCGAGCTGTACTTCCCCGGCTCCCCGATCCTCACCGTGCGGGGCACGTTCGCCGAGGCCGTGCTGCTCGAGACGCTCGCGCTCTCGATCCTCAACCACGACTCGGCGATCGCCACCGCGGCGGCGCGGATGGTCGTCGCGGCCAGCGACCGGCCGCTGATCGAGATGGGCGGGCGGCGCACGCACGAGCAGGCGGCGGTGGCGTCGGCGCGCGCGGCCTACCTGGCCGGGTTCACCGCGACGTCGAACCTCGAGGCCGGCCGCCGCTACGGCATCCCGACCACCGGCACCAGCGCGCACGCGTTCACGCTGCTGCACGACACCGAGAAGGACGCGTTCTCGGGCCAGCTCGCCGCGCTCGGCCCCGGCACCACGATGCTCGTCGACACCTACGACATCACGGCCGGGATCCGTACCGCGATCGAGGTCGCCGGCCCGGAGCTGGGCGCGATCCGCATCGACTCCGGCGACCTCGGCGTCCTCGCGGTGCAGGCCCGTCAGCAGCTGGACTCGCTCGGCGCCCGGAACACCCGGATCGTCGTCTCCGGCGACCTCGACGAGTTCGCGATCGCCGCGCTCGCGGTCGCCCCGGTCGACGTCTACGGGGCCGGCACCGCGGTCGTCACCGGATCCGGCGCCCCGACCGCGGGCATGGTCTACAAGCTGGTCGAGGTCGAGGGCCGGCCGGTCGCCAAGCGCAGCGAGAACAAGGCCTCCCGGGGCGGGCGCAAGACCGCGGTCCGGCGGCACAAGTCGACCGGCACCGCGATCGAGGAAGTCATCTACACCGGCACGCCCGAGTACGGCGAGCACGACCGGCTGCTGCAGATCCCGCTCGTACGCAGCGGCGTGAAGGCCGACGACGTGCCGACCCTGCCCAAATCCCGCGACCACCTGGAGAAGGCCCTGGTGTCGATACCGTGGGACGGTCTGAAGCTCTCGGCCGGCGAGCCGGCCATCCCTGTCGTGTTCGCCAGCTGAGGGGAAACCATGGCCCGCGCGTTGATCGTCGTCGACACCCAGAACGACTTCTGTGAGGGCGGTTCGCTCGCCGTGACCGGTGGCGCCGGCGTCGCGACCGGCATCTCGGCCGCGCTGGCCGCCGACGCCCGCAGCTGGGACCACGTCGTCGCCACCCGTGACCACCACATCGACCCGGGTCACCACTTCTCCGAGCAGCCCGACTTCGTCGACACCTGGCCGCCGCACACGGTCGTCGGCACCGGCGGCGTCGAGTTCCACCCGAACCTGGAGACCGGCCGGTTCGAGGCCATCTTCGACAAGGGTGAGTACCAGGCCGCGTACTCCGGGTTCGAAGGGAAGTCGAAGGACGGCGAAGGCCTGGCCGACTGGCTGCGCGACCACGACGTGACCGAAGTGGACGTCGTCGGCATCGCGACCGACCACTGCGTCCGGGCCACCGCGCTCGACGCGGCCCGCAACGGGTTCACGACCACCGTGTTGCTCGACCTGACCGCGGGCGTCGCTGCCCCGACCACCCAGCGCGCGCTGCTGGAGCTGGAGCAGGCCGGCGTCACCCTGGTCGGCGAGCCCGTGGTGAATTAGGCCAGACCGTGTAGGTGGCGGCGACGATCCCCCAGATCACCACGATCCGGGGCAGCGCACCCAGCGTCCCGCCGAGCGCGGCCGTGCGCTCGGCGTCACCGACCAGCTCGATCGCGCCGAACAGCAGCGCACCGGCGATCGCGCAGGCCACCACCGCACGCAGCCAGAGGATCCACTCGTAGCGCGCCCGGGCCGCGCCGTACTTCGGCGGCTTCGTCGGCGGCGGTCCGCCGGCGAAGCGGTGCGCGAACCGCTCGTCGGCCCAGCGCACCAGCGTCGGCCCGAACGCCACCGAGAACCCGAGGTAGAGCGCGGCCAGCCCGTGCGACCAGTCCGCGGTCGCTCCGCGGCGCAGATCGATCACCGCGGCGATCAGCGTCAGCACGTCGACGAGCGCGGTCCCGATCAGCAGCGCCGCGCCGGCCTTCGGCCGCCCCAGCAGGTATCTCGTGGCCAGCCCGGCCCCCAGCAGGATCCAGAACCCGATCTCGCACGCGACGATGACGGCAACCATGGTTCCCAGGGTTCCGCCCGGCCCGCCCGGCGGCGTCGGCCCGCGTGAGGAACTGCCGGTCCGCCGTCCGGCCGACGTTCCCCGGTCCGGTTCCTACATCTTCAGGCGGACGCTACGCGGGCGCGAGCCGTCGGTGGGGACGAGGCGCCGGGCCGGTGGGCGTGGTCGAATCGGACCATGCGGTGGCGCGATGTCGGGGCGGCGGTGGGCGCGTTCGCCATCGGGCTCGTGCTGTTCGCGCTGGGCTACCCCCTGGACTCGTGGACCGGGGTGGTCACGCTCGGGGCGTCGGCGGCGTCGCTGCTGGTCCTGCGCCGGTATCCGTGGGTCAGCCTGACGATCGCCGCGGTGGCGCTGACCGCCGACTGGATCGTCGGGCCGAACCTGGTGTCGATCTTCATCCTGGCCAACGCGCTCTACGACCGGGCCGAGAAGGGCTCGGCCCGGGTCGGCCGCGCGCTGATGATCGGCGCGGTCGGGGCGTCGCTGATCTTCACCGCGGTGGGGCTGGTGACCCAGGACGGCCTGGCCGGGGTGCTGCTGGGCGTCCAGGCCGCGCTGTTCACCGTGCTGCCGGTCGACACCGCGCTGACCGTCCGACGGCACCGGCAGACCGCCGTCGTCGAACGGGAACGGGCCACCGTCGAACGGGAGCGGGCCGAGCAGACGGCCCGGCTGGCCGAGCTCGACCAGCGGGCCGCGGTCGCCGCCGAGCGGACCCGGGTGGCCCGGGATCTGCACGATCTGGTCGCCAACGACCTGAGCGTGATCGCGCTGCACTCGACTGCCGCCCTGGCCCGCCCGGGGTCCGACGACACGACCCGGCAGTCGCTCGAGGTGATCCGGAAGCACAGCGTCAGCGGCCTGGCCGAGATGCGGCACCTGATCGACGTGCTGCGGGCCGGCGAGGGGGTCGGCTCCCCCGCCGAGGCCCGGCTCGACCAGGTCGACGCGCTGATCGAGCGGGTCCGGGAAGCCGGCACCGAGGCCACGCTGCGCGTCGACGGGGACGTGCGGACGCTGTCGCCGGCCGTGGAGCTGGCCGGGTACCGGATCCTCCAGGAGGCGCTGGCCAACGCCGGGAAGCACGCGTCCGGGCAGCCGGTCGAGGCGACGCTGCGCTACCGGCCGGACGCCCTCACGCTCATCGTCGACAACCCGCTGCCGGCGTCCACGGCGGCGTTCCCGCTGACCGGAGGAGCCGGAGTGCTCGGGATGACCGAACGGGCCACGCTGGTGGGTGGCGCCCTCGACGCCGGGCCGCGCGACGGCCGCTGGCGCGTGCACGCGGAGATACCGCTGTGACGATCCGGGTGCTGGTGGCCGACGATCAGGCCGCGGTGCGTACCGGGCTGGTGCTGATCCTCGGGTCGGCGTCCGGGATCGAGGTCGTGGGAGAGGCCGGGGACGGCGCCGCGGCCGTTCAGCTCGCCCGCGACCTGCGGCCGGACGTCGTCCTGATGGACGTCCGGATGCCGAAGGTGGACGGGATAGCGGCGACGGCGCAGCTCACCGCCGAAGGGATCGCCGACGTCCTGGTGCTCACCACGTTCGACCTGGACGAGTACGTCTTCGGGGCGCTGCGGGCCGGCGCAGCCGGCTTCCTGCTCAAGGACGCGGAGGCGGCCGAGCTGATCGCGGCGGTGCGGCTGGTGGCCGCGGGGGAAGGGATGGTGGCGCCGCGGGTCACCCGGCGGCTCATCGACGCGTTCGCGCGCGGACCGGTACCGACGGCCGCGCCGCCGGAGCTCGACAAGCTGACCCCGCGGGAGCGGGAGGTGCTCGACTGCCTGGGCGAGGGGCTGTCGAACGCGGAGATCTCGGCCCGCCTGCGGATGGCCGAGGCGACCACGAAGACGCACGTCAGCCGCATCCTGGCCAAGCTCGGCCTGCGCAGCCGAGTGCAGGCCGCGGTGCTGGCCAGGCAGCTCTAGGCTTCCTCGACCTCTTCGCTGGGGACGCCGAGGAAGAACAGGATCGCGTCGAGGTAGGGCTGGTTGAGCGCGGTGTCGGCGACCTCGCGGAGCGCGGGCTTGGCGTTGAACGCGATGCCCAGGCCGGCCGCGCTGATCATGTCGATGTCGTTGGCGCCGTCGCCGACCGCGACGGTCTGGGCCATCGGGATCCCGGCCGCCTCGGCGAACCGCCGGAGCGCGACGGCCTTGCCCGGCCGGTCGACGATGTCGCCGATCACCCGCCCGGTCAGGACGCCGTCGACGACCTCGAGCGTGTTGGCGGCGGCGAAGTCGAGCCCGAGCAGATCGACGAGATGGTCGGTGATCTGCGTGAAGCCGCCGGAGACGATGCCGCAGCGGTAGCCCATGCGTTTGAGCGTCCGGACCAGCGTGCGGGCCCCGGGCGTCAGCGTGACCTCGGCCCGGACCTTCTCGAAGACGACCGCGTCCAGGCCCTCGAGCGCGGCCACCCGGTGGCGTAGCGAGTCGGCGAAGTCCAGTTCGCCGCGCATGGCGGCGGCGGTCACGGCGGCGACCTCCGCCTCGCGCCCGGCGTGGGCGGCGAGCATCTCGATGACCTCGCCGGTGATCAGCGTGGAGTCGACGTCGAACACGACGAGACGCTTGGCCCGCCGGGCCAGCCCGCTGCGCTCGACCGCGACGTCGATGCGGTGGCCGGTGGCGAGGGCCGAGAGCGTCGTGCGGAGCGGGTCGCTCTCGACGCCGGAGACGCGCAGCTCGAGGCTGGTGACCGGGTACTTCGAGAGCCGGGTGATCGCGTCGATGTTGCCGCCGAGGTCGCTGACGGCTTTCGCGACCGCGGCGACGGCTTCGGCGGTGAGCGGGCGGCCGAGCACCGTGACGTGGTGGGGCTTCTCGCCGCGGCGGGTCATCGCCTGGTCGCCGCCCGGGGCGAGGGCGACCTCGATCCAGACGCCGAGTGCGCGGCCGAGGTTCGAGACCTTCTCCCGGACCTTCGCGAGATCGTCGGGGCTCGGGAGTTCGACGCTGACGCCGAGCAGGAGCTGCCCGCGGATCACGACCTGTTCGACGTCCCGGACCTCGAGGTCGAGCGTCGCCAGCGAGGAGAAGAGAGCGGCCGTGACGCCGGGCCGGTCGGTCCCGGTGACGGTGAGCAGGGCACGAGTGCTTTCGGTCATCGCTCCGGTTCCGATCGCTGGCGTTCACTCACGGTAGGACGCCGACGCCCGAGGCCGGGTACCCGGTGCCTCGCGTGTGACCCACGGCACCGCTCCGGCCGCGTCCCCGTGCGCCCTTTCGGACGACCTGCGGCCAGCAACAAATTGTAGTTTCGAGGGCCTGGAAACTACGATTTGTTGCTGGTCGGGAAGCGTCCGAAAAGGAAGCGGCCGTACAACGCGGGAGCGGCCGCCTCCGGATGGAGGCGGCCGCTCCCGCGCGGTGCGTCGCTGGCGCGCGGTGCGTCAGGACGAGATGGACGGCTGCTTGTTCTGTTCGACCTCGGTGGCCCAGGGGGCCAGGTGGGGGAACTTGACGTCGAAGGCCGGGCGCTCGGAGCGGATCCGGGGCAGCTCGAGGAAGTTGTGCCGGGGCGGCGGGCAGGACGTGGCCCACTCCAGCGACCCGCCGTACCCCCACGGGTCGTCGACGTTCACGACCCGGCCGAGCTTGTACGACTTCCAGATGTTCCACAGGATCGGCAGCGTGGAGATGCCGAGGATGAACGCACCGATCGTCGAGATCGTGTTCAGCGTCGTGAAGCCGTCGGTCGGCAGGTAGTCGGCGTACCGGCGGGGCATGCCCTCGTTACCGAGCCAGTGCTGCACCAGGAACGTCGTGTGGAACCCGATGAACGTCAGCCAGAAGTGCAGCTTGCCGAGGCGCTCGTCGAGCATCCGGCCGGTCATCTTCGGGAACCAGAAGTAGATCCCGCCGAACGCGGCGAACACGATCGTGCCGAACAGCACGTAGTGGAAGTGCGCGACGACGAAGTAGCTGTCCGAGACGTGGAAGTCCACCGGCGGGCTGGCCAGCAGAACACCGGTGAGGCCGCCGAAGAGGAACGTCACCAGGAAGCCGACCGCGAACAGCATCGGCGTCTCGAACGTCAGCTGGCCGCGCCACATCGTGCCGATCCAGTTGAAGAACTTCATGCCGGTCGGCACCGCGATCAGGTAGCTCAGGAAGCTGAAGAACGGCAGCAGCACCGCGCCGGTGACGAACATGTGGTGCGCCCACACGGTCATCGACAGCGCCGCGATCGCGACCGTCGCGCCCACCAGGCCCTTGTAGCCGAACAGCGGCTTCCGGCTGAACACCGGGATGATCTCGGTGATGATGCCGAAGAAGGGTAGAGCGAGGATATAGACCTCTGGATGGCCGAAGAACCAGAACAGGTGCTGCCAGAGGATCGGCCCGCCGGTATCGGCGTCGTAGACGTGCGCCCCGAGATGCCGGTCGGCCAGCAGGCCGAAGAACGCCGCGGTGAGGATCGGGAAGACCATCAGCACCAGGAGGCTGGTGACCAGCATGTTCCAGGTGAAGATCGGCATCCGGAACATCGTCATGCCGGGCGCGCGCATGGTCAGGATCGTCGTGATGATGTTGACCGCACCGAGGATCGTGCCCAGGCCGGAGAGCGCGAAGCCGACGATCCAGAGGTCGGCACCGGCGCCCGGCGAGTTGATCTCGGAGTTCAGCGGCGCGTAGGCGAACCAGCCGAAGTCGGCCGCTCCGCCCGGCGTCAGGAAGCCGGAGAGCACCATCAGGCCACCGAACGCGAACGCCCAGTAGGCGAACGCGTTCAGCCGCGGGAAGCTCACGTCCGGCGCGCCGATCTGCAGCGGGACCAGGAAGTTCGCGAACGCGAAGCCGAGCGGCGTACCGAACAGCAGCAGCATCACCGAGCCGTGCATGGTGAAGAGCTGGTTGTACTGCTCGTTGCTCAGGAACTGCAGACCGGGGCGGGCGAGCTCGGCGCGCATGAGCAGCGCCATGATGCCGGCCGCGGCGAAGAAAAAGAACGACGTGATGAGGTACATGATGCCGATTTGCTTCGCGTCGGTCGTCCGGATGATCCGGGCCAACGCGTTGCCCTTGACCGACTCGCGGACCGGCCAGGGCCGGCTCACGATCGGTTCGGGTTCGATGCGTTCGGCTTCGATGGTCACAGCCGGACCCTCCTGGCAGATCGGCGTCGCTGGGCCTGTTGGTGGCCCGCGGCTGGCAAGCCTCGCGAGCAGAATAGTCCGTCTCCCCGGTTCGAAACGGCGGGGGCCTACCTCGCGTCGTCGTGTCTAATTAATCCCCTTCGCGACCATGGACTCCGTCATCGCGGTGAACAGGGGTTCGAGACGGTGGCGCGGGAGCTCGAGCAGGGTGCCGGCCGGGGCCTCGGCGACCGGTTGCCGGGGGCGGCCGGTGAGCGTGGCCAGGCCGTCCCGCCAGACGTTGGCGACCTTGCCGTGGGCGCGGTCGAGCAGGTAGCGGACGAGCGAGTTGTCGTCCACCCGCACCGCTTCGACCAGCGCGGACGTGGAGTTCGGGGTGCTGCGCCGGAACGTGAGGGCCCACTTCGGGGCGACCAGGTCGGCGAGCGCGCGCTGGCCGGCGGCGTCGGCCAGGTCGGGGTGGTTGTTGGGGACCGCGACGGCCAGTCGGCGGGCGTCCACCGCGAGGAGGATGCGCAGCAGCCAGGCGCCGGGGTCGGCGGTCGCGTCGACCGCCACCGCGCCGTTCCGGGCCGGCCCGGGAATCCCTCCGCCCCAGACGGCCGCGAGAGCCCGCTGCCCGACCGGCACCCCCGCGCCGGTCCCGCCCGGGCCACCCCCGCCGACCGGACCACCCCCGCCGGCTGCGGTGGCGAAGGCGGTCGGGTCGGGGGCTACTCCGAGGACGGGGAGGCCCTCCGGGCCGGCCGCGGCCGCGATCAGCGCGGCCACCACCTCCGGGGCGGCCCCGGCCGCGCCCTCGGCCGACTGCTCACCGTGCGTGTAGATCGTCGGGCGGCTCCGCGCGCCCCTCCGGCGCGCCTTGGCCGTCGGTTGCAGGACGTACAGGTCCGACGCACTACCGACGGCCTGCGCGCCCAGATACCGCGAGAACGCCGGTAGCTGCGCCTCGACCACCAGTTCGAGCTCGCCGAACGTCTGCTGGACGGCGAGCCCGAGGGCCGGCGTCCGCTCGGAGAACCCGTACGCGAGCAGGATCCGGCCCGGACCGTCCAGACCCTCGATCGCCCGTTCGAGGAACAGCCGCACCCCGTCCGGCGTGTACGGCGGGTCGGTGAACGCCAGCCCGGCCACTCCGGTCGCCGACGACGGCAGCCCGAACCGCAGGTCCCCGAACACGCAGCGCACCGCGAGCCCGGACGCCTCCGCCGCCCCGTCGATGAACGCGAGCAGCCGCTCGTCCACGTCGACGACCGTCGCCGTCGACGACGGACGCAGCAGGCAGGTGGTCAGCGCGGTGAGGTCGTGGTCGCCGACGCAGAGCAGGTGGGCGCCGTCGAGGTCGAACGAGGCGTCGAGCCAGAGCGCACGCCGGACCGCGGTCTCCGGGGTCGCGGCCACGTGGTCGAGCGCGCGCCGGGGCGGCGGCGCGGCCGCGCGCCACCGGGTGACCGCGGCCAGCAGGTCGCCGGCCGACGCGAGCGCGGGCCCGAGCGGGTCGGCGAGCGCGGTCGCCCGCAGCTGAGCCGCACCGAACCGCTCCCGGTAGCCCGCGGAGACCTCCGACCGGACCCGGAGCGACGAGCCGTCCGCCAGATCGTCGCCGACGGCGGCCAGGACCTCCTCGATCGTCCGGCGCGGTACGGCGAACTCGCGCACCAACGTCTCGAGCGTCCACGAGCCCGAAGCCAGCGCGACCACGACCTCACGAATCACCCGACCGCGAACGCCGTACTCCGAAACCAGCTCCCCCACCGCGTCCGCACTCACGCGCGTCAGGCTCGCACAGCTACGCTCAGCGCGGCAAAAAGCTACAATTGCCTTAAACGAGCATGAATGAGGTCAGCGTGGTCGAACAGCTGGTCCCCGAGCTACCCGAGGCGATCCTGGCGATCGACCCGCACGGCCGGATCGCCCTGGCGAACTCCGGCGCCGAGGACCTGTTCGGCTACACGTGGGACGAGCTCGCCCAGCGTCCGCTCGACGACCTCCTGCGCGACCCGACCGAGCTCGGCGAGCTGGCCGGTGAGCTGGCCTGCCGCCGCAAGGACGGCTCGGAGTTTCACGCCGAGCTCTCGGTCACCTCGATGGACACCGCCGACGGTCAGCTCGTCTCGGTGGCGTTCCGCGACCTGGGCCAGCGCAACCGGGCGGTCGAGCGGCTCCGCTGGCTCTCGGCGATCGTCGAGCACGCCCACACGCCGATCGTCAGCGCGTCGCTGGACGGCACGGTCACGTCCTGGAACACCGCGGCCGAGCGCGTCTACGGCTGGACCGCGGCCGACATGATCGGACGCCCGATCGGCAGCGTCGTCGAGCCGGTGCACGCGGACGCGCTGGCCCGGGTGACCGACGGCGAGACCGTCCACCTCCCCGAGGGGCAGATCGTCCGGTCCGACGGACGACGGGTCGCGGTCAGCGTCACCGCGTCGCCGATCGTCGGGCCGACCGGCGCGGTCGTCGGCATCGCCTACGCGGCCCGCGACCTGACCGACCGCGAGCGGGCCGAGGCCCAGTTCCGCTGGCTGCTGAACGCGACCCTGCTGGCGATCATCGGCGTCGACGCGGACGGCGCGATCCGGATGGCGAACACCGGGGCCGAGCGCGCGTTCGGCTACCCGGCCGACGAACTCGTCGGCCGGCCGATCGAGGTCGTGCTCCCGGACGCCCGCCCGGCCGTGCTGGCCGAGTCGGGCACCGGAGGCACCGGACGGCACGCGGCCGCCGAGCCCGACGGAACCCGGGCCACCGGCCGACGCCGGGACGGCTCCGAGTTCCCGGCCGAGATCCTGCTGTCGTCGCTGCTCACCGACGACGGACTGCTGGTCGCGGTCACGGTCAACGACATCACCGCGCGGCTGGAGAGCGAGGCCGAACGCGCCCGGCTGGAGAACGAGCTGCAGCGCTCGCAGCGCCTCGACAGCCTCGGCCAGCTGGCCGGCGGCGTCGCCCACGACTTCAACAACGTGCTCGCGATCATCCTCAGCCACGCGTCGATCGCCGAGGAAGACCTGGCCGGACTCGAGGTCGGCCGGCAGAACGGCCGGCTGACCGGCGACGACGAGGGCCGGCTGGCCGGCGCTCGGCGCGCCGTCGAGCAGATGCAGCAGGCCGCCGAGCGCGGTTCCCGCCTCACCAAGCAACTGCTCGCGTTCGGCCGGCGCGAGGTGGTGCGGCCCCAGGTCTTCCGGCTCGACGACGTCATGGCCGACGTCATCCGGCTGCTGTCGGGGACGCTGGGTACCGATGTCCGCACGTCGACGACCAGCGATCCCGAGCTGTGGCCGGTGACCGCCGACCCCGGCCGGATCGAGCAGGTGCTGGTCAACCTGGCGATGAACGCCCGGGACGCGATGCCCAAGGGCGGCACGCTGCAGATCGACGCGGTGAACCTGGCGCTCGACTCGGCCCAGGCCGCGCGGTACGGGCTGACCGACGGCCGGTACGTGCAGCTGCGGGTGACCGACACCGGCACCGGCATGCCGCCGGAGGTCGCCGAGCGCGCGTTCGAGCCGTTCTACACGACGAAACCCGAAGGTCAGGGCACCGGGCTGGGGCTGGCGTCGGTGTACGGGATCGTCTCCCAGGCAGCCGGCACCGTGTACCTGCGGTCGCGGCCGGGCTGGGGCACGTCGGTGACGATCCTGCTGCCGGCGTCCGACGGGGCCCCGCTGGCCCGGCCCGAGGTGCCCAGGGCGGCCGCGGTCGAGAAGCGGTCGGACCGGACCGTGCTCGTCGTCGACGACGAGCCCGACCTGCGGAAGTCGATCGAGATCATCCTCGGCCGCGGTGGCTACGCGGTGCTCACGGCCGGCTCCGGCGACGAGGCGGCCCAGCTGGCCGGCGCCTACGAGGGGACGATCGACCTGCTGCTGACCGACGTCACGATGCCCGGCCTGTCCGGTCACGAGGTGGCGAAACGGCTGCGGGCGACGCGGCCGGGGATGCGCGTCCTGTACATGTCGGGCTTCGCCCAGCCGCTGCTGACGTCGAAGGGCACGATCGAGGCCGACGTGACGCTGGTCGAGAAACCGTTCACCCGTCGCAGTCTTCTCGCGAAGGTCGCGGAAGTGCTGGCACCAGCCTAGAGTCGGGAGAACACCAACGGAGGTGTGCGTGCATGTCCTCCCCCTGGCTCGCCTGGCCCAGCGGCGCGGACCCGTCCGCGTTACGCCGGAAGTTGCACGCCGCCCATGAGTCGTTCCTCAGCACCGGAGACGCGCAGGTCCGCCCCGTCGTCCTGGAGTCCTGGCGCCGGTCGGTGCGCAGCGGCGTCGACCCCTCCGACCCGGCCGCGGCTCCGCCGCGGGACGTCCTGGCCTACCGGGAGCAGCACCCGCTCGCCGCGGTGATGCCGGTCGTTCGCGAACTGCTGGTCAGCGACGCCGCCGAGGCCGACCTGCTGGTCGCGGTGGCCGACGACGGCGGGCAGCTGCTCTGGGTCGAAGGCGAACCGGGGCTGCGGGCGCGGGCGGCCGAGATGTCGTTCGTGGAGGGCAGCGTCTGGAGCGAGGAGCGCGTGGGCACGAACGCGCCCGGCACCGCGCTCGCGCTCGACCACCCGGTGCAGATCTTCGCCGCCGAGCACTTCAGCCAGCCGGTCCAGGCCTGGAGCTGCTCGGCCGCCCCGGTGCACGACCCGGCGACCGGGCGCGTGCTGGGCGTCCTCGACGTCACCGGCGGGCACCACGTCGCCGCACCCCAGGCCCTGACGCTCGTCCGCGCGGCGGCCGCCGCGGCCGAGGCCCAGCTCCGGCTGCAGCAGCTCGAAGACCGGCGCCGCCGGCCGACGATGACCGTGGCCGGTCCGGCCCGGCTGCGGGTGCTGGGCGAGGCGAACGGCGGACGGTTCCGGGTCAACGGCACCGAGCACCGGCTCAGCCTGCGCCACACCGAGCTGCTGCTGGCGCTGGCCCAGAACCCGGCCGGCCTCACCGGCGAGCAGCTCGCGGTCGCGCTCTCCGACGGGGAGTCGGCGCTGGTCACGATCCGGGCAGAGATGTCCCGGCTGCGCCGGCTGCTCGGCCCGGGCGTGCTGGCCTCGCGTCCGTACCGGTTGACGACGCCGGTCCAGACCGACCTGGACGAGCTCGTCCGGCTGCTCCGCCGCGGGGCGCACCGGCAGGCGCTCGCCCACTACCGCGGTCCGGTCCTGCCCCGCTCGGACGCGCCGTTCGTGATCGCGGCCCGGGAGGAGACGCGGCTGCGGGTCCGGCACGCGCTGCTCCGGCACGCGGGCGTCGACGTGCTACTCCAGTACGCCGAGACGGCCGAGGGACAGGACGACGTCGAGGTCTGGGCGGCCTGCCTGCTGGGCCTGCCGATCGGCTCCCCCCGCCGGGCCCGGATCCTCGCCCACCTGGAGCGCCTCGAGCGCCGGATGAGCTAGCAACGTCGTTGCAACGTCGGCGGTCCTAGCGTCGGCGGCAGGCGGGCGCGGTGTGGCGCTCGTCACGCCGTTGCGAGGAGGACCATAGATGGCCGTCTACGCCGCTCCGGGACAAGAGGGCAGTCCCGTCAGCTACAAATCCCGGTACGAACACTTCATCGGCGGCGAGTGGGTCGCGCCCGCGTCCGGCCAGTACTTCGAGAACCCGACGCCGGTGACCGGCCAGCCGTTCACCGAGATCGCCCGGGGCACCGCGGACGACATCGAGAAGGCACTGGACGCCGCCCACGCGGCCGCTCCGGCCTGGGGCAAGACGTCGGTCGCCGACCGTGCGCTGCTGCTCAACCGGATCGCCGACCGGATCGAGTCCAACCTCGAGCTGCTCGCGGTGGCCGAGACCTGGGACAACGGCAAGCCGGTGCGGGAGACGCTGGCCGCCGACCTGCCGCTCGCGGTCGACCACTTCCGGTACTTCGCCGGCGCGATCCGGGCCCAGGAGGGCTCGCTGTCGGAGATCGACGACGACACGGTCGCGTACCACTTCCACGAGCCGCTGGGCGTCGTCGGGCAGATCATCCCGTGGAACTTCCCGATCCTGATGGCGGTCTGGAAGCTCGCTCCGGCGCTCGCGGCTGGGAACGCGGTCGTGATCAAGCCGGCCGAGCAGACCCCCGCCTCGATCATGGTGCTGGCCGAGCTGCTGGCCGACCTGATCCCGCCGGGCGTCGTCAACATCGTCAACGGGTTCGGCACCGAGGCGGGCAAACCGCTGGCGTCCAACCCGCGGATCCGGAAGATCGCGTTCACCGGTGAGACCACCACCGGCCGGCTGATCATGCAGTACGCGTCGCAGAACCTGATCCCGGTGACGCTGGAGCTCGGTGGCAAGAGCCCGAACATCTTCTTCTCCGACGTCCTGGCCGAGAACGACGACTTTCAGGACAAGGCGCTCGAGGGCTTCACGATGTTCGCGCTCAACCAGGGCGAAGTCTGCACCTGCCCGTCGCGCGCGCTGATCGAGCGGCCGATCTACGATGAGTTCCTGTCCGCGGCGGCGATCCGCACCAAGGCCGTCCGGCAGGGCAACCCGCTCGACACCGAGACGATGGTCGGCGCGCAGGCCAGCAACGACCAGCTGGAGAAGATCCTCTCCTACATCCAGATCGGCAAGGGCGAGGGCGCCCGCGTCGTCACCGGGGGCGAGCGCGCCGAGCTCGGCGGCGACCTCAACGGTGGCTACTACGTCCAGCCGACGATCTTCGAGGGCCGCAACGACATGCGGATCTTCCAGGAGGAGATCTTCGGTCCGGTCGTGTCGGTGACGTCGTTCGACGGCTACGACGACGCGATCAAGATCGCCAACGACACCCTGTACGGGCTGGGCGCGGGCGTGTGGAGCCGCAACGGCAACACCGCGTACCGGGCCGGCCGGGACATCCAGGCCGGTCGGGTGTGGACGAACTGCTACCACCAGTACCCGGCGCACGCCGCGTTCGGCGGGTACAAGCAGTCCGGCGTCGGACGGGAGAACCACCGGATGATGCTCGACCACTACCAGCAGACGAAGAACCTGCTGGTGTCGTACTCGCCCAAGGCCCTCGGGTTCTTCTGAGCCGATGGTCTCCCGAGTGCTGCTGTCGGCCGGCGCGGCCGAGCTGATCACCAAGCTCGAGTCCGCGCACGGGCCGGTCATGTTCCACCAGTCCGGCGGCTGCTGCGACGGCTCCGCGCCGATGTGCTACCCGGACGGCGAGTTCATCGTCGGCGACCGGGACGTGCTGCTCGGCGTCCTGGATCCGTCCGAGGCGGCCGGCGGCGAGCCGCGGGCGATCCCGGTGTGGATCTCGGCCAGCCAGTTCGCGGCCTGGCGCCACACCCAGCTGGTGCTGGACGTGGTGCCGGGCCGCGGGTCCGGGTTCAGCCTGGAGTCGCCCGAGGGACTCCGGTTCCTGACCCGGGGGCGGGTCTACACGTCGGACGAACTGGCGTCGCTGGCGGAGACTCCTCCGCTGACCGGCGCCGACGTCGAAGCCGCCGGGGCCCTGCCCGCCCCGCTGCACCCGACGCTGATCAGCGACGAGGACTACGCCGAGGTCTGCGTCCCGACCGTGTGAAGCCTGGCGACGGCCCGGAGCGCGGATTCGAGTTCGAACCGCGCATCCGGGTCGTGCAGTTGCTCGCCGAACAGCGCCTCGAGCTGCCGGAGGCGGTACCGCACGGTCTGCGGGTGCACCTGCAGCCGGGACGCGACCTCCGGCGCGCCTCCGCGCGTCTCCAGCCAGGCCAGCAGCGTCTCGCTCAGCCGGACCTGCTGCTTGACCGTGAGCTGACGCAACGGCGCCAGCCGCCGCTCCGCGAACATTTCGACGAGGGGCTCGTCGGCCAGCAGCATCAACGTCGACAAATGATCGGCGCACCGGACGACGTGGGCCGGGCTGAGCGCGCCGCGGCGCAGCAGCGACAGCGCGCGCCGGGCCCAGCGCAGCGACCGGCGGGCGTCCGGGACCGACACCGGAAGGCCGACCGCGGCCCGGGACGAGTGCAGCACCGTGCGCAGCGCGCCCTCGGTGCGCTCCAGCTGCGACTCGGGGACGAGCAGGCACGGTTCCGCGCCCTCCAGGTCGACCAGCACGGCCGGGCCCAGGTCGGGCAGCGTCAGGTCGCGATCGTCGCCGCGCGGCTCCAGCGCCACCGCGGTCAGCCGGTCGGGCACCGTCCAGCGGGCCGACTTGGCCAGGTCACGCACGGCCGCGGCCGATGGGGGCGGGTCGGCCAGCAGCATCTGCATCAGCTGACGGCGACGGCGTTCGCGGGCCCCGGCGGCGTGCGCCTGGGCCTCGGCGTAGCCCTCGACCGAGAGCGCGGCCAGCTGGTCGACGTAGGCGATGACCGCCTCGCCCAGCGTGAACAGCACCGGAGCCGGGATGTCGAGCCGCAGACCGGCGTCGGCCAGCCGGCGCCAGGCGACCCGGGCGCCCAGCCGGTAGGCCGCCTGCAGTGCGTCCAGGCTGCGGCCCTGCTGGTATTCGCCGTAGCCGAGCTTGCGGTGGACGGCGTCCCAGTCGTCGACGGTGAGGTTGGTGTCGCCGACCTTGTCGGCGAACTGCGTGAGCGCCCGCTCGACGCCAACCCGGATCACGTACTCGTACGTCTCGCCCATCGAGCGCCCGAACTCGGGGATGCTCTCCCGGATCGCCTCGACGATCTCTTCGGCGAGCGTGCCGAATTCCGGCTTGATCAGCTCCGCCAGTTCGGGCGGTAGACCACCCCAGGGTTCGAAAGAACCCGGGCGTACGGCCAACTGCGACATCGCAGTACCTCCAGCCACCCGGAACAACCGGCAGTAATGCATAACTAACCGGCTGAGAATATTGACCAGGTGTTGCGATTGTCAACCGACGAAGAACTCCGGGCGTTTGCCGGTAACCGTTGGTACTCCGAATTTCCAAAGCTTGCGACGCCACCGACAAATACGGTCGGTGAGCGCTTTATCGATCCGGTCAACAGCTCTGCTCGGAGAAATTAGCTTCCCGAGCCATATTTGGGCAAAAGCCCGCTTCGCGCGGATCGTCCAGGCAAAATGACGCAACCAGCGGTGCGGAAAGGGGTACGCGTGACGAACTCCTCTCGTGTCGTGCTCGTGCCAATTGCGCTGGCCGCATTTATCACGTCGCTCGACAACACGGTCGTCAATGTGGCCCTGCCGTCGCTGCAACGGGATCTCGGGCTGACCGTGGGTGGCCTCCAATGGATATCCACGAGCTATATCCTCGCGTTCTCCGGGCTGCTGTTGGCGGGCGGGCGGCTGACCGATCTCTACGGGCGGAGGCGGCTGTTCCTGGCCGGGCTCGGGCTCTTCGCCGCCGCCTCGGTCCTGGCCGGGCTCGCGACCTCCGGGGAGGTGCTGATCGGGGCGCGGGTGCTGCAGGGGATCGGCGCGGCGCTGGTGCTGCCGTCCGCGCTGGCCGTGCTGGCCACCGACGTCCCGGAGTCCTCGCGGCACCTGGGGGCGGGGATCTTCACGGCGGCGATCGCGGGCTCGCTGGCCCTCGGGCCGGTGGTCGGTGGCGCGGTGAGCGAGTACTGGCACTGGAGTTGGATCTTCTACCTCAACGTGCCGTTCGGGCTGGTCACGATGGTGCTCGGAGCGACGACGATCGGCCGGTCGGGCGCGTCCGGGGCCCGGGTGGACGTCGCCGGGCTGCTCACGTCCACCGCGACGATGACCGGGCTGACGTACGCGCTGATCGAGGGCACCGAGCACGGCTTCGGAAGCCCGGGCATCCTGGTCGCGGGATCGGTGGCCGCCGTCGGCGCGATCGCGTTCGTGCTGGTCGAGCGCGGGGCCGAGGCGCCGATGGTGGACGTCTCGCTGTTCGCGAACCGGGTGTTCAGCGGCGGGACGGCGGCTCAGGTGCTCTGGGGTCTCGGGATCAACGGGGTCTTCTTCTTCACGTCGCTGTACCTGCAGGACGTCCTGGCGCTGTCGCCGACGGTGGCCGGGGCGATGTTCGTGCCGTTGGCGGTCGCGCTGGTGGTGAGCGTGCCGTGGTCGCCGGGGGTGGCTCGGCGGCTCGGGGTGGGCCGGGCGGTGGCGCTCGGGCTCGGGCTCGTCGCGGTGGGGCTGGTCGAGGTGTCGTTCGCCGGGCGGGCCGGGCTGCTGGTGCCGGGGCTGGTGCTGATAGGCGTCGGCTCGGCGCTGACCACGCCGTTGACGTCGGCGGTGCTGGACGTCGTGCCGACGGCGAAGGCCGGGGTCGCGGCGGCGGTGGTCAGCGCGTCCCGGGAGGTGTCCGGGGTGCTGGGGATCGCGCTGATCGGGGCGGTGGTGACCACCCGGGGCTCGTTCGCGGCCGGCTACGCGGCCGGGCTGTGGTGCGCGGCCGGGCTGATGGTGGCCGGTGGGGCGATCGCGCTGCTCACGCTCCCCGGCCGGCGTCGGGGGGCGGCGCTCACACTCCCAGGCCCGCGGCCAGGACCGGCCAGGACTGGTGGAACTTCTGTTCCCAGTACGGCCAGGCGTGCACCCCGGCGTTCCCCAGATCCGTCGTCACCGGGATACCGGCCGCTCTGAGCTTCGACGCCAGCACCTGGTTCGCCGGGGCGGCGACGCTCTCCAGCACCGAGGCGTCGAGCGGAGCGTCCCCCGTGGTGCTCCGGCCGTTGCCGCAGGACAGGAAGAGCTGCGTCCCGCGCAGCTTCGAGAAGTTCGACGTGGGGTTACGGGCGGTCCAGCCGAGGACGTTGAGGACCGGGGAACCCCACATCAGCAACGGGTTCTCCCCGGCCCGCAGCACCATCGAGTCGACGAGCACCGGTGCACCCGGGAACAGCGTGTCGACCAGACCGCTGTAGGACGCGGCCGACCGGAACCGGCCCGGGTACTGGAACGCGTAGGTCAGCGCTCCGTAGCCGCCCAGCGAGAGCCCGGCGATCGCGCGGTTCGGCCCGGCCCGGTAGCCGCGTTCGAGGAGCTGGAACAGCTCGACCATGTGGAACGTCGCCCAGCGTTTGTTCTTCGCGAACAGCCAGTCGGTGTAGAAGCCGGCCAGGCCGTCGCTGGGCAGGACGACCAGGACGTTCTGATCGGCCAGGAACGACTGGACGTCGGTGAAGTGGGTCCAGGAGCGGTAGTCCTGCGGTTCGCCCGCGCCGTGCAGCAGCCAGAGCGTCGGCCAGGTGGCGGCCGGCGCGCTCGCCCAGTCGCGCGGGAGCAGCAAGCGGGCCGACGCGGGGCCGCCGAGCGCGGGCGAGGCGATCGTCAGATCGACGGTCCGAGCGTCGATGGTCGTCTCCGAGAGGACGTACGCCCCGTCGTCGGCCCGCACCGGCCCACCGACCGCCGCGCGTGCGGTCCCTCCGAAGCCGGCCACCGACAGGCCGACCGCTCCGGCCAGGAACGCTCTGCGGGTCGTCACAGCGGGAGGTTCGGGTGTTTGCGGGCCGGTCCACTCTTCCGTTTCGTGCGCAGCATCCGCAGCGCCTTCGCGACTTCCATCCGGGTCTCGGACGGAGCGATCACCGCGTCCACGTAACCCCGCTCCGCCGCCTCGTACGGTGTGCACATCTCCTCGCGATACGCCGCGACCAGCGCCTCCCGCACCTCCTCGGAGTCGCCCGCCTCCTGCAACTGCCGCCGGAACAGCACGCTCACCGCGGCCTCCCCGCCCATCACCGCGATCTCCGCGGTCGGCCAGGCCAGGTTCGCGTCGACCCGGTAGTGCTTGCACCCCATCGACGCGTACCCGCCGCCGTAGGCCTTCCGCACGATCACGGTCACCATCGGCACGGTCGCCGTCGCGTACGCGAACGACAGCTTCACCCCGCGCCGGATGATCCCGCCCCGCTCCTGCGCCAGCCCCGGGAAATACCCCGGCACGTCGACCAGCGTCACGATCGGGACGTTGAACGCGTCGCAGAACTGGATGAACCGCGCGCCCTTCTCCGACGCGTCGATGTCCAGCGCCCCGGACAGGTGCAGCGGCTGGTTGGCCACGATCCCCACCGTGCGGCCCTCGAGCCGGGCGAACCCGCAGAGCAGGTTCGGCGCGAACGCGGCCTGCAGCTCGAGGAACTCGCCGTCGTCGACGAGGTGCCCGATCACCGACCGCATGTCGTACAGCCGGTTCGGCTCGTCCGGGATCACGTCGTTCAGGGCCAGGTCGTCGGCCACGGCCCGGATCTCGACCGGGTACTCCGGCGGCTCGTCCAGATTGTTCGACGGCAGGTACGACAGCAGCGTCTGCACCCAGTCGAGCGCGTCCTGCTCGTCCGCGGCGACGTAGTGGACGTTGCCCGCGGCCGCGTTCGCGGCCGGCCCGCCGAGCTCCTCGAACGTCACCGACTCCCCGGTCACCGCCTTCACGACGTCCGGCCCGGTGACGAACTGGTGCGACGTCCCGGCCACCATCACGACGACGTCGGTCGCGGCCGGGCCGTAGACCGCTCCCCCGGCGCACGGCCCGAGGATCAGCGAGATCTGCGGCACGACGCCGGACGCCTGCGCGATGTGGTACCCGATCTCGCCGTACGCGGCCAGCGACGCCACGCCCTCCTGGATCCGCGCACCGCCGGAGTCGTTGAGGCCGACGATCGGGCAGCCGACCTCGATCGCCCGCTGCATCACCTTGACGATCTTCTGCCCGACGCGTTCGCCGACGCTGCCGCCGAACACCGTGAAGTCCTGCGCGTAGACGCCGACCGGACGTCCGTCGACCAGCCCGTACCCGGTGACGATGCCGTCGCCGTACGCCTCGCGGGCGTCGTCGCCGTAGTTGCCTGCGCCGTGCCGGGCCAGCGCGTCGACCTCCACGAACGTGCCCGGGTCGAGGAACGCGTCGATGCGTTCCCGGGCCGTCAGCTTGCCCTTGGCGTGCTGCTTGTCGACGGCCGCGAGCGTGCCCTGGCGGGACACCTCCCGGCGGCGGGCCAGCTCGGCGATCTTGGCCGCCGTGGTCCGGACGCCCCGAACCTGAGTAGTCGTCATCGTCTCAGCACCCCGTCCAGGTGGTTCGCCAGCACGTCCAGGTTCGGGCGGTCGATCAGCGAGAGGTGGTCGCCCGGCAGCGGCACGATCTCCAGGTCCGAGCACCACTGGTCGAAGCCGAGGGCCTCGTCGGTGCGGACGTAGCGCGGATCCTGGGCCGCGATCACGTCGGTCACCTCGGTAGCGCGGTAGAGGATCACCCGCCCGTCGTAGGGCTGGATCTCGTAGCGTTCGGCGATCCGGGCGTCCAGGTAGGAGTCGCGCTGGTGCTGCAGGACGCCCTTGCTCATCCCGAGGCCGGCGTCGGCCATCAGCTTCATCAGCAGGTCGGTCTGGCCGACGTCGTCCAGGCCGAACAGGTCGTCGTAGGGGACGTCGACCGTGACGCCGTACGTGTCGCGGAGGTAGTCCAGGAACACGATCAGACGGTCGGTGATCCGTTGCCGCTCGGTCTTCGCCGGGTCGGGTGGCAGCGGGACGATCGTGTCGATGACCGCGACGAACTCGACGTCGTCGCCGGCCGCGGCGAACTGCTGGGCCATCTCGTAGGCGAGGCAGCCGCCGAGCGACCAGCCGCCGAGCCGGTAGGGGCCCCGGGGCTGGACGCTCCTGACCAGCTCCAGGTAGCGCGTGGCCTTGGCCTCGATCGTCAACAGCTCGTCGAGGCGTTCCAGGCCGTAGACCGGCTGGTCGGGGTGCAGCAGGTCGGCCAGTTCCTGGTAGACGCTGGTCGGGCCGCCGGCCGGGTGGGCCAGGAACAGCGGGCGCCGGCTCCCGGTCGCGCGGAGGGCCCGGAGCGGCGTCGCGGATTCCTCGTAGAACGGCCGGACGAGGTCGGCGATCGCCGCGATCGTCGGGGTCGCGAACAGCGTCGCCGGGTCGTGGGGCAGTCCGGGCGCGCGGGCCAGCAGGCGTTCGTGAAGCCGCTCGGCCGTCGCCTTATCGAGGTCGAGCCAGTCGTCGACGCCGAGCCCGGGCCGGCCCAGCGCCCCCTCGATCAGCCGCTCGGTGTGATCCCGCCCGCCGAGCGCCTTCCGCCCGGCGCCACCGCGCCCGCCGCGCGGTGGCAGGTCCAACTCGCGTCCGATGTGGTCGATGAAGTCGGTCAGGCTCGCGCCCTGCAGCAGCAGGCGGACGGGTAGCTGGACGCCGAAGTCGGCCTCCACCGCGTTCTTGGCCCGCACCGCCATCAGCGAGTCGAGGCCCAGTTCGGTGAGCGGCGCGTCCGGGTCGAGGTCGTCCGGAGCGAAGCCCATGATCCCGCCCACCCGCGAGTTCAGCCGGTCGATCAACCGCGTCCAGGCCTCGGCCGGATCCAGCCCGTCGAGCCCGGCCCAGCCGGACGTCGGTTCGAGCGCGGGCAGAACCGGACCGTAGTACGGGATCCGCGCGACCCGCGGGAACAGCGCCAGCACCTGGGCCGCGTTGAGCCGGGTCACGCCGGTCACCGCCCGGCCCGACCCGAGCACCGCGGCCAGCGCGTCCATGCCCTCGGCCGGGCTGATCGGCTCCAGCAGGACGTTCGTCGAGTCCCGGGCGCCACCGACCTCGGCCCACGCTCCCCACTGGATGCTCGTCGCCGGCAGGCCCTGCGACCGGCGCCACTCGGCGAACGCGTCCAACCAGGCGTTGGCGGTCGCGTAGCTCGCCTGACCGGGTGAGCCGAGCAGCCCGGCGGCCGACGAGTACAGCAGGAACCAGTCGAGGGTCAGGCCCCGGGTGGCCTCGTGCAGGCGCTGCGCGCCGGTGACCTTGGGCCGCCAGACCCGGTGCAGCGACTCGGCGTCGAGCGTCTGGACGGCCTGATCGGCGAGGGTTCCGGCCGCGTGGGCCAGGCCGGCGAGCGGCATCCCGCCGGAGGTCGCGGCCGCGACGAGTGCCTCGGCGACGCCCGGGTCGGCGATGTCGCCGGTCACGACCTCGATCTCGGTGCCCCGGGCCCGGAGCCGCTCGAGCACGGCCGGGCGGGTCGTCCCGCGCCGGCTGTTCAGGACGACGCGGGCCGCCCCGCGCTCGGTCAGCCACTCGGCGAGCAGCAGCCCGAGCCCGCCGAGCCCCCCAGAGATCACGTAGGCACCCGGCCGAACCAGCGCCCCGGCCACGGGAAGGCTCACCCGGCCGAGGCGGGCCACCCAGCGCCGGGGGCCGCGACGGGCGATCTCGGTGTCCAGGGCACGGGCCAGCAGCTCGCTGACCAGCGATTCGGCGTCGTCGGCGTCGACCAGGGTCGCGGTGAGCTCGGGGTGCTCCAGGCCCAGGACCCGGATCAGCGCGCGCACCGCGGCGACCCCGGGATCCGGTACCTCGCCGTCGCCGACCGCGGCGGCTCCGGTGGTGGCCACCCACAAGCGGCCCGCGGACGCCCGGTCGCTGAGCATCCGGGCGACGCCGGCCACCGCGAGGACGAGCGGTTCGCCGGGCTCGTCGGGAATCACCAGGACGTCGGTGGCGTCGGCGTCGGCCCGGGTCAGCTGCTGGCCGGCGTCCGCCAGAAGGTGGGCGGCCCGGTCGGCGAGGTCGCCGGACCCGAGCACGAGCCACCGTCCCCGGGTCTCCGACGACGGAACCACCTCGGCGGGTTCCCAGACCGCCTCGAACAGCGTGTCGCCGAGCGGCACCGGGATCGCGGACCGGTCGGCGCGCCGGAGGTAGACGCCGGTGAGCTCGGCCAGCGTCTCGCCGCCGGGCGCCCGCACCACGACGTCGCCGAGCCCGGCGTTCTCGCCGGCCGGTGAGAGGGTCGCCTCGACGAGGACCTCGGCCGGCAGCGGGCCGTAGACGCGCACCGACTCGATCCCGGCCGGCAGGAACACGCTGTCGGCCGGGAGGTCGACGCCGAGCGCGGCCACCGCCAGCACCTGCAGCACGGAGTCGAGCTGAGCGGGGTGCAGATGCCACCCACCCGCCGTCCCCGCTGCTTCGGGGCGAACCACCCGCGCCGCGGCGACGGCACCACGCTCGGCCGAGGCCGCGCGGACGAGCGTGGCCTCGGCGACCCCGCGAAACGCCGGCCCGTACGCCTGCGCCGCGAGCGGCACCCGCGCGTACAGGTCCACCCGCTCGCCCCCGGCCGGTCGCTCGCCCCGGCCGCCCGCGGGCGGTCGCTCGCCCCGGCCGCCCGCGGGCGGCGACGGATCAGCCACCCGCACCGTCGCCGTCGCATAGCGGGTCCAGCCGGCCGTCGCGGACCGCGACCAGACCTCCACCTTCCCCCCGGTCACCATCGTCGTGACCTCGGTGCCCACCTCCAGCGGCAAGACCGCTTCCAGCTCCAGGTCAGCCACCGCGACCCGCGCCGCCGGAACCCCGAACGCCGCCGCCCCGGCCGCCAGCACGAGCTCCACGAACGCCGCCCCGGGCAGCACGACCACGCCGTGCACCCGGTGATCCGCGAGCCACGGCACCGCCCCGGTACCGACCGATCCCCGGAACGTCTCCCGCCCCGGCGCCGACACCTGCACCCCGAGCAGCGGATGTACACCCGGCACACCCCCGCGAGGCCGCGACGCGACCCAGTGCCGACGATGACGCCACGGCGCGATCGGCAACTCGACGAACCCCGCCCGCGGCACCCGGACGTCCACCGGCACCCCGTTGACGTGCAGCGTCGCCACGTTGGAGGCGAACGTCACCGGGTCGTCGGCGTTGCGGCGCAGCGTCCAGGCCAGCACCGGGTCGGGCACCCCGCACGCGGCGAGCGTCTGCCCGACCGGGACCGTCGCGATCGGATGCGGCGAGATCTCGACGAACACCGTGTGCCCGTCCGCGGCGGCGGCCGCCACCGCCTGCGTGAACCGCACCGGCCTGCGCACGTTCGCGGCCCAGTACTCCGGGTCGAACGTCGGCACCTCCCGCGGGTCGGTCAGCACGGTCCCGTACACCGGCACGTCGGGCCGGCGCGGAACCAGCCCGGCGAGCCCGGCCCGGAAGTCGGGCAGGATCACGTCGATGATCGGCGAGTGCGCGGCCCCTTTCACGTCCACGACCCGGGCCGCCCGGCCCAGCGACTCGACGTGCGCGACCAGCTCGTTCAGCTGGGTCCGGTCACCGGCCACCGTGCACTGCGTCGGCGACCCGTACACGGCCACGCCCACTCCCGGGAACCGGGGCGCCAGCGCGTCGACCTCGTCCGCGGTCAGGTCCACGACCGCCGTGCCGCCCAGGTCCCCACCGGCGGCCAGGATCCGCCGCCCGGCCTCGACCAGCAGACGCGACCGCAGCGTGATCACCCGGGCGCCGTCCTCCTCGGACAGCGCCCCGGCGACGACCGCGGCGGCGATCTCGCCCATCGAGTGCCCGATCACCGCCGACGGCGTAACGCCGTGCGCCCGCCAGAGCGCGGCCAGCGCGAGCTGGATCCCGAACGTCGCGACCTGGATCGCCGCCAGGTCCGGCGGCTTCGTCCCGGTCGCGATCGACTCCGCGAAGCCGGGGAGGTACGCGTCGAGCCGCCGGACGGCGTCCGCGAACAGCGGCTCCTCGGCGAACAGCCGCTGGCCCATCCCGGCCCAGTGCGACCCGTACCCCGAGAACACCCACACCGGCCCGGTGGGCGGAGCCGACACCCGCTCGGGCCCGACGACGACGCCCGGCCACTCTTCTCCCGCGGCCAGCCGTTCCAGCGCCACCACCTCGTCCCCCGGCCGGACGACCACGGCCGCGCGGGTGCGGCTCCGAACGCGCCGGTGGGCCAGCGTTGACGCCAGGTCTTCCGGCCGCGCCCCGCAGCGGGAGAGAGCTCCGGCCAGCGCCCGTACCCGCTCCGCGCTCGGCGCCGAGAGCAGCAGCGTCGTGGCCGGTCCGGTCGACCGCGGTTTCCGGCGCGGCGGCGTCGTCACGTACTCCTCCAGGACGACGTGCGCGTTCGTCCCGCCGAACCCGAACGCCGACACCCCGGCCCGCGCCACCCCGGCGTACCGGGGCCACGGCCGGGCCGCCGCCGCGACCGAGAGCCGCGCCTCGTCGAACGGGATGTGCGGGTTCGGGGTCGTGTAGTACAGCGACGCCGGGATCCGCCGGTGCGCCATCGCCAGCACGACCTTGATCAGCCCGGCGACGCCGGCCGCCGCCTCCAGATGCCCGAGGTTCGTCTTCACCGACCCGATCAGGAGCGGCCGATCCGCCTCGCGTCCGGCGCCCAGCGCGGTACCGAGCGCCCGGGCCTCGATCGGGTCGCCGAGCAGCGTGCCGGTGCCGTGCGCCTCGACGTAGTCCACCGAGGTCGGCGACACGCCGGCCTGCGAATACACCCGTTCGAGAAGCAAAGACTGGGCCGCCGGGTTGGGCGCGGTCAGCCCGTTCGACCGGCCGTCCTGGTTGACGCCCGAGCCGCGGATCACCGCCAGCACCCGGTCGCCGTCGCGCCGGGCGTCGGCCAGGCGCTTGAGCACGACGATCCCGCACCCCTCGCCGCGCGCGATCCCGTCCGCGGCCGCGTCGAACGCCTTGCCGGTCCCGTCGGCCGACAGCACGCCGGCCCGGTCGAACGTCGCCGTCACCGACGGCGAGAGCAGGAGGTTGACTCCCCCGGCCAGCGCGGTGTCGCACTCCCCGGCGCGCAGGCTCGCGCACGCCTGGTGCACCGCGACCAGCGACGACGAGCACGCGGTGTCGAGCGTGACGCTCGGCCCGAGCAGGTCGAGCGCGTACGACAGGCGGTTGCTGACGATCGACAGCGCCGATCCGGTCGCGGTCCAGGCGTCGATCGACGACAGCGACGCACCGGTCAGGTGCCCGTACTCGGTGCCGGACGCCCCGACGAACACGCCGGTCGCGGTTCCGGCCAGGTCGAGGCCGGCCTGGGTGATCGCCTCCCACGCGACCTCCAGCACCAGCCGTTGCTGCGGGTCCATCAGGTCGGCTTCGCGCGGGCTGATCCCGAAGAACTCGGCGTCGAAGCCGCTGATGTCGTCCAGGAACCCGCCCCAGCGGTTCAGCGAGGCCAGCACCGCCGAGTCCGCGGCCGAGCCGTCGGTGAACTGCTCCCACCGGTCGGCCGGCACCTCCCGGACGGCGCTGCGCCCCGACTCCAGAAGCTGCCAGAACTCCGCCGGCCCCGACGCCCCGGGGAACCGGCACCCGAGCCCCACGACGGCAACAAGCCCGTCGGCCGAGGCAGCTCCGGACGCTGGCGAGGCGTCCGAACTGCCGGCCGACTCGCCGGTGGCTCCACGAACCGGCGAGTCGACAGCTTCACGGGCCGACGGGCTCGCTCCCTTACTGACGGACGCGGTCAGGTCATCGTTCACGAGCTCGGCGAGTTTCCCGGCCAGCTGCGCGATCGTCGGGAACTCCCAGGGGAGCGTGGGCGGCAGCGACCGTCCTATTTCGCGCTCCAGCTCA
This sequence comes from Cryptosporangium phraense, assembly GCF_006912135.1. Lineage (NCBI taxonomy): Bacteria > Bacillati > Actinomycetota > Actinomycetes > Cryptosporangiales > Cryptosporangiaceae > Cryptosporangium > Cryptosporangium phraense. The sequence continues at coordinate 178,935 of NZ_VIRS01000012.1, forward strand.
CCGACCAGCGCCACCGCGTCCCGTGACGAGAGTCCGATGTCGACGAACGCGAGCGAGGGGTCGTCGGCGCCGAGGCGTCGGACGAGCCACTCCCGTAACTCAGCCTCGGACATCGAGCGACCCTTCGAGGTACCGGGCGCGGGTCGCCAGCCGCGCGATCTTGCCGCTCGACGTCCGCGGCACGTCGTTCGGCGCCACCAGCACGACGTCGTGCACCGGCACCCCGTGCCGGGCCGTGACGGCTCGCCGCACGGCCGTCCGGGCCGCGTCCAGGTCGTCGGACGAGGGCGACGCGTGCCGCGAGACCTCGGCCACCACCACCAACACCTCGCCGTCCTCGGCCGGAACCGAGAACGCGGCGCTGCGGTGCCGCCCGACGATCCCGTGCGCGTCCTCGACCGTCGCCTCGACGTCGTGCGGGTAGTGGTTCCGGCCGTCGACGATGATCAGGTCCTTGATCCGGCCGGTCACGAACAGTTCGCCGTCGACGAGCACGCCGAGGTCTCCGGTGCGGAGCCGGCCGTCGGGCCGGAACGTCTCGGCCGACTCCTCCGGCCGCTTCCAGTACCCGGCCGCGACGTTCGGCCCGGCCACCCAGATCTCCCCGACCTGCCCGTCGGGGCACGGCCGCCCGGTTGCGTCGACCACGGTCAGCGACGCCGCCTCCGGGTTGGCCGCGCCGCCGCAGGCCACCATCCGCGGGCCGCTCCCGGGCACCGCCAGGCCCTCGGAGAGCCCGGAGAGCTCGCGCGACCGGTACGGCTCGTCGTAGGGCGAGCAGGTGACGAGCACGGTCGCCTCGGCCAGCCCGTAGGCCGCCGACAGCGCCTCCGGACGCAGGCCGTGCGGGGCGAACGTCTCCACGAACCGATCGAGGGTGCCGGCCTGCACCGGCTCGGCCGCGTTGATGATCAGGTCGGCGTTCTCCAGCCGCAGCCCGGCCCGCTCGGCGGCCGGAATTCGTTTCGCGCAGTAGTCGAATGCGAAATTCGGCGCCGCGGTAATTCCGCCCGGGAAGTGCGAGAGCATCTCCAGCCAGCGCACCGGACGCATCAGGAACGCGACCGGATCGGTAAAGACGGCCGGGAGTCCATAAACGATTCCGCCGGCCGCGGTCAGCACCAGGCCCATGTCGTGGAACAGCGGTAACCAGCTCACCAATGTGGAACGTCCGTACTCCGCGCCGTAGAGCACCGCGCCCTGGTGCGCGTTCGCCACGACGTTCCGGTGGCTGATCATCACGCCGGACGGCGTCCGCGTCGACCCGGACGTGTACTGCAGGTAGGCGACCTCTTCCGGGTCGAGGTCCACCGGCCCGACCGCGTCTTCCGCCAGGTCGTCCAGATCGACGATGTGCGGCGAACCACCGACGTCGGAAAGGAAAGCGTCCGCCACCGCCCGGGAGCCGGAAACCGTCGCCACCGTGGCGGGCTCGCAGTCGGTCAGCACCGCGGCCAGGCGGTCACCGTGGCCGGGCAGGTCCGGGCTGAACAGCGGAACCGCGATGATCCCCGCTCGCAGCGCGCCCAGGAAGCCGACGACGTAGTCGAGGCCCGGCGGGGCCAGGAGTGCGACCCGGTCGCCGCGTCGCGCGGTCCGCTGGAACCGGGCGGCGGCGGCGGTGACCCGCCGGTCGAGTTGGGCCCACGTCAGCGTGCGGGCGAGGCCGCCGGGGTCGGTGCCGTAGTCGAGGAACGTCAGCGCGGTGTCGTCGGGGGTGAGGCCGGCCCAGTGGGTGAGGTGGTGGGGTAGCGGTGACATCCGGTCGAGAGCGGCGGGTGGCATCGGGGCTCCCTGTAACTCGAGAAACTCCACGCCGGTGGCAATGCGAATTCGGGGAGATCATTCGGCCCGTGGAGTGCGGTCACAGTAATTTCGCCATCGGACACTGTCAACCTTGTCATGGGCGGCACAATTGCGGGTTCCGGGGTGTGCGGGACAATTGCTAATCCGTCGCAGAAGAATGTGCGGAAGAATACGTCCGCACGTGCCTTATCGGGGCCTTACCCCGTTGGGCACTCGCACGATGAGAGCGGCGTTGTGGCGCTTGCCTTTGGCGCGTTCGCGGTCGTAGTAGGCCGGGCGGAGGCCGGCCGGTCCGCCGAAGCGGGACAGCAGCTCGAGGACCGCCGGGTCTGCGGCGGGCTGGATCCGGGTGAGCAGGCCAGGTTGTCGTTGAAGCCGAGCAACATCTGGGCCACGGTGTGGGCCGCGTCCGTGAGGACTTGGGCATCGCGGGCGTCGGTCTTGGCGTGGCCCGGGGTGCAGAACAGCGATCCGGCGCATCACCCAAGCCCGCCAGGCGCGCGCCCGGGACCGCGCGCTCCATCGGGCAGGAGGCGACCGTTGCGCCGGGCACTGGCCGGCCCGGGCCGGGGCGCCGGCGTCAGTCGGGATCAGCTCACGTCTCGGTCTTCTACCCAGCGGCGTAGTTCGGCGGCTCGTTTGGCGTCGCCCAGAGCGGCCAGGTCCCGGGCCAGGCGTAGCGCCGAGTTGAGCGCGTCCGGGTGCGACTCGCCGAAGACGCGCTGACGCCGGGCCAGCACGTCCTCGTCGAGCGCGCGGGCCATCCGGACGTCACCGAGCGCGTAGGCGTCGTCGGCCAGGTCGGCGGCGGCGGCCAGGCTGTCGGTGTGGTCGTCACCGAGCTTCTCCCGACGACGCTTCAGCAGGTCGGCGTCCAGCTCCTGGGCGGCGTCGAAGCGGCCGAGCGTCCGCATGGTCTGAGCGAGACAGCGGGCCGCACGGAGGGTGTCCTCGGAATCCGGGCCGAGCCGGTCGAGCCAACGGCGGTGCAGCTGGTCGGCGAGGTCGCGGGCCGACCGGACGTCGCCGCGGGCGAGCAGCAGGCGGGCCGCGGAGACCGCGGTCGCGCGCAGCGGCGCGCTGTCCGACATCGTGGGCTCGGCCGCGTAGACGTGCGGCAGGAGCAGCGTCCAGCTGGCCCACCGGTCGGGGTCGGCCGGATCGCCGGGGTCGGCCGCCGCGATCAGCGCGTCGACGTGGGCGCGGACCGCGTCCTGACGCTCGGAGTCGGGCTGGCCGCGCAGGCCCAGCTGGTCGCGGAAGATCGCCGCGACGAGCCGGTGCAGGCTCACGACCCCGTTGCTGCCGTTGAGCGGATCCCCCACCCGGACGCCGAACCGGCTCGCCCGCTCGACCTGGACGATCCCCAGCCGCTGCAACCGCCCGATCGCCCGCTGGAGCAGCGCGGTGCCGTCCGAGATGCCCTCGAGCGCGGCCAGGGGATGCACACCGCGGCGGCGGTCGACCGGCTCGGGCAGGTCGGGGTCGAGCAGACCGAGCATGCCGACCGGGATCGGCGCCGGCGCGAGGAACGCGCAGACCCTGGCCACCGCCAGCGCGACCGGGTCGCGCGTCGCGAGCCAGCTGGTCGCGGTGGCGATCGCACCGGCCAGCGCGTGGGGGTAGTTGACCGAGCGGTGCTCGTCGAGCACGTCGGTGACGTGCTGGGCCAGCTCGGTGAGGTAGTCCTCGGCCCGGGTGCCGGTCTCGGCCAGGAACCCGACCGCGAGCACGACCGAGAGCGGCAGGTCACCGAGCACCGCCGCGAGCCGCCCGGCCTCGACGACGGTCAGCGTCGGGTCCCGACGCCGGAGCAGCAGGATCGACTCGGCCCGGCTGAGCAGGTCGACCTCGAGCCGGGCGGCCACCGCGGCCCAGCCGGACGTCCGGGAGGTGACGATCGTGTGCCCGTCGCCGCCGGGGAGCCAGGGCGTCAGGGCCTCGGACGACTCGGCGTTGTCGAACACGATCAGCCAGTTCGCGTGCCGGCGCAGGTAGGTGCGGGCGACGGTGGCCGCGGTGCCGGTGTCGGTCTCCGGCCCGACCAGCCCGAGCCGCACGGCCAGCGCGGCGAACTGGTCGCCGATCAGCACCGGGCGATCGGCCGGGATCCACCAGACCAGGTCGTAGTCGGACCCGAACCGGTGCACGTACTCCAGCGCGAGCCGGGTCTTGCCGACCCCGCCCATGCCGTAGCGACCCTCGACCGCGACCCGGCCGCCGTTCGACAGCGCGGTGCGCAGGGCGATCAGCGACTCGTCCCGGCCGACGAAGACGTCGTCCCGGGCCGGGGCGTTCCAGTGGTCCGGACGATGGCCGGGCAACCGCGGCCGGGGCGCCACCAGCGCCGGACCGCCGGTCTCGGTGCGGGCCAGGCGCCCGGCGGCCCGGGATGCGGCCACTCCCCCGAGCACCGCGGTCACCAGCCGGTCGGCCGCCTCGATCGGCGGGGTGTCGTGCAACGCCGGCCCGGACGCGCCCGACCACGGTTCCGGCAACCGGACCGCCTCGACCCGGACCGGGACGACCTTCCCGAGCAGCGCCAGATCCGGACGCAGCTCCCCGCGCTGTTCGGCGACGTACGCGTGAGCCTCGAGCAGCGCCTCGGAGAAGACGACGACGATGCGGTCGACGCCGTTCTCGGCCTCGAACATCGCCTGCTCGAGGGCCGTGACCAGCGGAACTCCGGTGTCCCAGCGCCAGCTGACCAGCTGCACGTCGAGGGTGTCGGTCTCACCGGCGTCAGCGAGCCGGGCCGCGATCCACTCCGCCCACGGCCGATCCCGGCCGACGTGCGAGATCACGAAACGCCGACGAACCCCGCTCACGCCCCTCACCTCGATCAGATGCAACCCAGGGGCCACATTGAGTGCCACTCTGACGTCTGAATGTAACCGCCAGACCCGCATTCACACGTGAGGACTGCGCATGAAGTGGTGACAGTGTCCGGCGGCCGGCATCGCCGGGCGCCGGACACTGTGGACCCGGCTCAGCCGAGCTTGCGCAGGAGCGGCAGGATCTGCTCGCCGTAGAGCTTCAGGAACCGGGACTGATCGGGCCCCGGGGCGTGGAAGACGAGGTGGGTGAAGCCGAGGTCGATGTACCGCTTGATCGCGGTGACGTGCTCCTCGGGGTCGGTCGAGACGATGAACCGGGACGCGGTGCGCTCGGTGGGCAGCGCGTCGGCCAGCCGCTGCATCTCGATCGGGTCGTCGACGTCGCTCTTCTCTTCCGGCTTGAGCGCGAGCGCGCCCCAGTACCGGGTGGCCTCGAGCGCCTTCTCCCGGTCGGGGTCGAACGAGACCTTGACCTCCATCATCAGGTCGAGGTCCTTGATCGTCCGCCCGGCCTTCTCGGCGCCCTCGTTCAGCGCCGGCATCAGCTTGTCGGTGTACAGCTCGGGCGCCTTGCCGGACGTCGTGATGTAGCCGTCGCCCACGCGGCCGGCCATCCGGGTCGCCGACGGGCCACTGCCGGCCACGTACAGCGGGACGGGCTTCTCCGGCTTGTCGTAGATCGTCGCCTTGTCCAACGTCCAGAATTGGCCGTTGTAGTCGACGCGGTCCTCGCTCCAGAGAAGCTTGATGATCTCGATCGCCTCTTTGAGGCGGGCGAACCGTTCCTTGCCCTCGGGCCACTCGACGCCGAGCGGAACCTCGTTCATCGACTCGCCCGAGCCGACGCCGAGGATCATCCGATCGGGGTTGAGCAGGCCGAGCGTGGCGAAGACCTGGGCCACCAGGCCCGGGTGGTAGCGGAAGGTCGGGGTCAGCACGCTGGTGCCGAGCTGGACGCGCTCGGTGCTGGCGCCGAGGGCGCCGAGCCAGGCGATCGCGTTCGGCGCGTGGCCGCCGTCGTGGCGCCAGGGTTGCAGGTGGTCGGACACCCAGACCGAGTCGAAGCCGTTCTGCTCGGCCTGGATTCCGTAGTCGAGCAGTTCCCGTGGCCCGAACTGCTCCGCGGATGCCTTGTAGCCGAACTTCAGCACCGGGTGCTCCCCTCGTCGCGATCTCTCAACCCATCATGCCCCGTTGGTTTGGCCTTCGATCCGGGCGAGTACCACGTCGGCGATCGTCGTGAGCGCCTCGACCTGCTCGTGGGTGAGCCCGTCGAACATCAGCCGCCGCACGGTCTCGACGTGCCCGGGCGCGGCGGCCTCGATCGCCGAACGGCCGGCCGGCGTGAGCACGACGAACGCGCCGCGGGCGTCGCTGGGGCAGTCTTCCCGGACGACGAGACCGCGCTTCTCCATCCGCGCGAAGTGGTGCGAGAGCCGGCTCTTCTCCCACTGGAGGGCCTTGGCCAGCTCGGTCACCCGCAGCCGGCCCTCGGGAACATCGGTCAAATTGACGAGAACTTCGAAGTCGGCGAGCGAGAGTTCCGATTCAGTCTGTAGCTGCCGGGCCAGATGGGCCGTGAGCTCGGACTGCATCCGCAGGTACCGGCGCCACGCCCGCTGCTCGTCGGCGTCGAGCCACCGGGTGTCTGTCATACCCCCACTGTACCGGGGAATAGTTGACACGTCATCCAAGTTCGGTCTAGCGTACTTGAAGCATCAACCAGTTCTCCCCAAGGAGCAAGATATGACCGCGCCCGCCTTCACTCTCTCGGACCTCACCGGCGAGTACACGCTCGACCCGAGCCACACCCGCATCGGTTTCGTGGCCCGTCACGCGATGGTCACCAAGGTCCGTGGCTCGTTCAACGAGTTCGAGGGCTCGGCCGTCGTCGACGGCGAGAACCCGGAGAAGTCGTCGGCCAAGGTCGTCATCAAGACCGCCAGCATCGACACCCGCAACGAGCAGCGCGACGGTCACCTCCGCAGCAACGACTTCATCAACCCGGCCGAGTACCCGGAGATCACCTGGGCCTCCACCTCGGTCAAGGCCGTCGACGCCGACAACTACGAGGTGACCGGCGACCTGACGATCAAGGGCGTGACCAAGTCGATCACGATCCCGTTCGCGTTCGAGGGCGCCGCGAAGGACCCGTTCGGCAACGTCCGGATCGGCTTCGAGGGCTCCGTGACGATCAACCGTCAGGACTTCGGCATCACCTGGAACGCCGCGCTCGAGACCGGCGGCGTGCTGGTCAGCGACAAGATCACGCTGGAGTTCGAGGTCTCGGCGATCAAGAACGCCTGAGCCGTACTTCCCGGCTTCCGCAGCGGAGGGGAGGATGGTCGACATGAAATCTTCGGTCGACGTCCGCCCCTCCGCTTCGCGTGTCCGGACGAAGATCGACTGGCTCGACTCGAAGCACTCGTTCTCGTTCGGGCCGCACTACGACCCGGCCAACACCCATCACGGGTTGCTGCTGGTCAACAACGACGACATCGTGCGGCCCGGGGCCGGCTTCGAGACGCACCCGCACCGCGACATGGAGATCGTGACGTGGGTCCTGCAGGGGTCGCTGGTGCACCAGGACTCGTCCGGGCATTCGGGCGTCATCTATCCGGGGCTGGCCCAGCGGATGAGCGCCGGGCGCGGGATCCTGCACTCGGAGAAGAACGACACGGTCGGCGTCACCGAGCCCGTGCACTTCGTCCAGATGTGGGTGCTGCCCGACGAGGCCGGGATCGACCCCGGCTACCAGCAGCTGGAGATCGAGGACGAGCTGCTGCGGGGCGGGCTGGTGCCGGTCGCGTCCGGGATGGCGGAACACGACTCGGCGATCCGGATCCGGAACAGGTACGCGGCCCTGCACGTGGCCCGGCTGGCCGCGGGGTCGTCCGTGCAACTGCCGGACGCGCCGTACCTGCACGTCTTCGTCGCTCGCGGCGCGGTGACCCTGGAGGGGCCCGGCCCCCTGGCTGAGGGCGACGCGGCCCGGCTGACCGCCGTGGGCGGAGCCCGGGTGACCGCCGACGCGGACGCCGAGATGCTGGTGTGGGAAATGCACGCGACGATCGCTTCATGAGGAGGCCACGATGACCGTCGATCTCGCCGCCATCGAGAAGCAGCGCGGGCTGCTCCGGGACACGTACCTGCAGCCGGAAGGCATCCGGCCGGCGTCGTCGGCGCGGGGGCTGCACCACACCGCGCTGATCAGCAGCAGCGTCGAGCGGACGATCTGGTTCTACCAGGACCTGCTGGAGTTCCCGCTGACCGAGCTGATCGAGAACCGGGACTACCCGGGCTCGTCGCACTTCTTCTTCGACATCGGGAACGGCAACCTGCTGGCGTTCTTCGACTTCCCGGGCCTGGACGTCGGGCCGTACGCCGAGGTGCTCGGTGGGTTGCACCACGTCGCGATCTCGGTGGAGCCGGAGAAGTGGGAGTACCTGGTCCGTAAGCTCACCGACTCCGGCGTGGAGCACGCCGTGCACAGCGGGGTGTCGGTGTACTTCCGCGACCCCGACGGGGCCCGGATCGAGCTGATCGCCGACCCCCTCGGCGAGATGTACGGCCAACACGTGCTGTGAGTAGCGCGCTCTTGTTTTGACCTGGAGCCCGCCCAGGGCGACGCTGACATCCGCGCCGCTCGACGCCGCGTATACGGAAATACTCGAGGAGTGCGGCGCGGCTGTCAGCGTCGTTCTGGGCGGGCCGCCCACTACACCTCGATCTCGCGCTCGATGCGGGTGAGGCGGTGGCGGGCCAGGGCGAGGTTGCCGCGGGCCTTGTCGAGCATCAGGTAGAGGAACAGGCCCTTGCCGTTGCGCGAGGTCAGCGGGCGGATCAGGTGGTACTGGGAAACCAGCGTCACCAGGATGTCCTCGATCGGCTCGTCGAGACGCATGAGCTCGAGCGTCCGCATCTTGGCCCGCACGAAGTCGGTCGTACCGGCCGCGACGACGTCCAGGTCGAGGTCGTTCACCGAGGTCAGCGTGCCCAGCGGCATGCCGCTGTTGTAGTCGATGACCGCGATGCCCATCGCGCCCTCGATGTTCATGGCTTCCTTGAGCGAAGCTTCCAGGTTCATGACAACTACTCCCTTGCGATGTGATTGCAGTGCGGGGTCGGTACCGCCGTCGGGGACGGCGGCGGGTACTGCGGGTGGGGTCAACACCGGCGGCTCCGGCAGTGGCCCCTCGACGGGCGGTCCCGTCGGAAGGGGACTGACCGCCGCCTCGATGCGGGCGGCGTAGTCCTCATCGACCGGCGCGGCGGCGAACACCGGGTATCCGCCGACGTACTGCACCGGGTAGGCGCCGTCGATCGGCACCGGGTAACTGCCGGCGCCGGTCGCCTCGGCCACCGCCGCGTCCTGGGGTAATTCGTGGTCCGGCGTCGAGGTGCGTCGGCGGTGACGCCCCCTCGCCCGCGACCACCAGCGGTCGCTGTTCAAAGCCAGCCACCTCCGGCGCTCTCCGCGGCGTCCACCAGCGAGCCGACGCGGTCGGCGAGTGCCCGAGCTTCGAGGTGCAGACGTCCGAGGTTCGTCTCGGCGGCTGCGAGAACGGTCAGCACCGCGTAGGTGCCGGCTGCGTAGGTGACGACGTACCCGTAGGTCCCGCGCACCAGCGCCTCCTGGAATCGTCCGTGTCCGGCCTCGATCGCGATCCGTTCGCTCAGACCGAGCGTCGTGGCGGAGAGGGCGGCCATCCCCTCCGGCTGGACACCGTGGGTGTCGTGGGCGATCAACAAGCCGTCCGCTCGGGAGACGAGGCTGCCTGACACGTGCCGGACCCGGTCGCGCAGACCCCGGATCTCGGCAAGCACCTCGTGCTCGACGTTGTCCACCCGTCTCCTTTCCGGTCTAGCTGGCCGCTACGGCGTTTCGGACGGTCAGGAGAACTCTTGGAGAGCGTCTCTGACCCTGGTCAACGAGGCGAGTGAAGGTGCCTCCGCACGCACCTCGGGTGGGGGCGACGGCCAGCGCCCGCCGGGGTCGTCCCCGTCGGCGCCGTCCGTCCGGCCGCCCTGACTCGGGCGGACGACTCGGCTGCCGGTGACCCGCCGAGGCAGTGGCGGGAGTTCTCCGGATGCTCCGCGCTTCGGGAGCGGCGGCAGGCCGCCGGTATCCCGCTTCGGCAGCGGGGGCGGTGGGCCGGCCGACGGCGCCGTCGGGGCGTCGGCGGGCTGGCCTGTGCCTACTTCCGGGACGGGCTGGGGGTTCAGGGGGCGGGTCGGGCTCAGGGCGGACGCCAGGCTCGACGAGGGCGAGGTGGAGGTCGCGTTCGGCCGCGGCGCGTCCGGCTGCGCCGGCGTCACCGAGAACGTCCCGCTCGGCCGCGACGCCGCCGAGCCTGTCCGCGGCACCGCCGCGGATCCCACCGGCGGCGCCTCCGGCGTCTTGGTCGTGTTCGGCCTCGTCACATACGGACGCGGGGTCGACGACGGCGACGCAGCCGAAGCAGCCGCGGGCCGAGTCGCCGGTGCGTCGGCGGGGAGGCGGGGGCCGGCCAGGCGGGAGCCGGAGACGGCCGGCCGGTACGCGGTCACGGTCGGGATCGGCACCGGCGCGGCCTCGGGCGGCGGCTGCAGGAGCCCGATCGCCGCGAGCCGCCGCACCTCCAGCAGCGACGCGTACGCGCCGCGCCCGAGCAGGGCCGCGATCTCGGTCGGTGTCCGCCGCCCGTCCGCGTGCACCAGCAGCTCCCAGCGCAACCCGTCCAGCACGACCTGGTCACGCGGCATCCGCGCCACCGGCACCACCGGCGCCCCGTCGAACACCGACGTCGGCAACGCCGCCGAGAGCAGCTCCCGGCGCCGCCCGGTCTCCCGGATCAGACGTTCGACGTCGACCGACAGCGCCCCGCCGAACCAGGACGCCTGCCCGGACGCGAACCGCACCGACGCCGGCTCCGAGCCGAGCGCGAAGAACGCCGCGTCGAACAGCGCCCCGTTCGCGCACAACTCGAGCTCGCCCTGGCTGAGATATCCCTGCTCGACCAGCAGCGCGGCCACCCGCCCGGCCGGCGCCCCGACCGTGAGCACCGACTGCCACACGTCGTCCGACAACCGGCCCGACGCGGTGAGCACCTGACCGACGCCGGGCGCGGCCTCGGCGTCCACGTGGCAGACCTGGCCCTCGCGGAGGTACACGACCGACGCGGGCGCGCCCTCGACGTGCAGCGCGCCGGTGGCCTTCAGCGCGGCCAGTTCGCGCAAAGCTTTGACCGCGGTCATCTCAGCACCAACTCGTCAGTGAGCCGGCGCAGTTCGAGCCGCGCCATCGCCAGGTTGCTCTGTTCGCGATCGAGCCACACGTGCAGGAAGAACCGGGCATCGAACCCGAGCTCGACGAAACGCAGCAGGTGGTAGCGATCGCCGGCGGTGAGGACGATGTCTTCCCAGACGTCGCCCTTCCCGAGCCCGTCGCCGTCCGCGTCCGGGGATCGATCGAGGGCCGGGGACCGCTCGGGCCCGACGAACGCCGCATTGTCCCGGGCCGCCCGCACCATCTCGGTCGCGCCGGCCGCGGCGGCGTCCGCCCCGCCGTAGGGCCACTCACCGACGGTGCCGACGACGAGACCGCTGGTGAAGTCGACGAGGTTCGCCCCACGCGCTCCGGTGATGGCCATCGCGCGCTGGAGGCTCTCGTCGATACCCGGCATCGCGCACTACCTTCCCTGAGCGGTGACACCATTCACCGGCCCGAGGTAAACGGCTATTCGGCTCATGCCGGTGTACTCAACGCCACCAGCGGCCACATCGAGCCACACTAGCGCCCATTTAACGCCGTTTCCACTCCTCCATAATTCTTCCTGAGATCTTGCGTTGCGTCACCCGGAGCGCCGTTACCAACGGTCGCTATACGGCTACTCGGAGATTCCTTCGACGCATCACTTCGCCTGAATAGACGACCTCGCGACTCGCCGGAATAGACCATCCCGATCGGCCGTCCGGTCTCGACAGTTGCGCTCAGCATCGCGCCTGAGCAGGTCGGCCACCTGCGACGACACGGCGCGCCCGGAGAAGACACCCGACACCCGACGAGTAACCCAGCTCCCTCTTTGCGGCCCGCCGACCGCGGAACCCGTTTCCAGAGGAAACGACCATCGGAACCTTAATTGAATCCCGTTTCCGATGGACGGAGAGTGACCGTCTCGGCCGACCGACACGACCCGTCGGCGCCCCATTCCGGCGCATTGAATTCATCAAACAATTCGTTTGAGACGGCCCGGAGCAATCACCAATTCCCGGCGTCGCAATTCCGCGCCGAGAGAACACGTCACCCCTCACTGACGGACACCACCGCGCGACGCCGGCACCCGGCGTGAGCGAGGATGTGCAGGTGCCTGCCTACCTCGCGCTCCTCCGCGGCATCAACGTCAGCCGTAACCAACGCATCGCGATGGCCGACCTCCGGTCGCTATTGACCGGTCTGGGCCACGACGACGTCAGCACCTACCTGCAGAGCGGCAATGCGCTGTTCTCCAGCCGCGCGAAAAGTCCCGACACGTTGGCGACGCAGATCGAGGACGCGATCCGCAAGGAGTTGGGGCTCACCGTCCGTGTCCTGGTCCGGGAGGCGGCCGACCTGCACCGCGTGCTCGACGCCAATCCCCTGGCCGACGTCGCGACCGACCCGTCCAAGCTGCTGGTGACGTTCCTCTCCGTGCCGCCGGACGCCGCCGCGCTCGAGACGATCGACCCGGCGACGTACGTGCCCGAGGTGATGGCGGTCGGCGAGCGCGAGATCCACGTCTGGTACCCGGACGGCGTCCGCAAGGCGAAGCTGAACCCGCCGTTCTTCGAGAAGCGTCACCCCGGCGCGGCCGCCACCGCACGAAACTGGAACACGCTCACGAAGCTGGCGTCGATGCTGGGCTGAGCAGCCGGGCCCCGTTCTCGTGGAGCACCCGACGCAGCCAGTCGTCCCCGAGGTCCAGCCGCACCAGGCTCTCGATCTGGTGCGCGTACGGGTACGGGATGTTCGGGTAGTCGGTGCCGAGCACGATGCGATCGGCCTGGTCGCGCAGCCGCGGGCGCAGCGCGACCGGGAACGGTGCGAGCTTCTCGGTGAAGTCGGTGAACGTCATCGTCGTGTCGAGGTGCACGTTCGGGTACGTCTCGGCCAGCGCGAGGAACTCGGCGTACTCCGGCTGCCCCAGGTGCGCGACGACCAGCGTCAGCGACGGGTGGCGGGCCAGCACCTCGCCGATCGGTCCGGGGCCGGTGAACCGGCCCGGCATCGGCCCGCTGCCACAGTGGCAGACGACCGGGACGCCGGCCTCGGCCAGCGCTCCCCACACGTCGTCCAGCAAAGGATCCCGCGGGTCGTAGGCACCCACCTGGACATGGGCCTTGAAGGCCCGCAGCCCGGCCGCGAGGCCGGCGCGGACGTAGCCGGCCGCCCCCGGCTCGGGGAAGAACGTGCCGGTCGGGACGCAGTTCGGCACCTCGCGCGCGAACGCGAGACCCCACGAGTTCAGCCACTCGGCCATCGCCGCCTTGTGCGGGTAGAGCAGCGCGGTGTGCCGGATCACGCCGAGGTCGGCGAGGAGTTCCAGCCGGGCGGCCTGATCGAGCCGGTACTCGATCGGCCACCTCGGCGACGGCAGCGCGTCGAAGTACGCCCACACCTTGCGCAGCACACGCTCGGGCATGAAGTGCACGTGGACGTCCGCGAACCCCGGGATCCCGAGTTGCCGGCAGAAATCCTGGAGCTCGGAGTCGCGCACGACCCCACTGTGCCACTCAGACCGCGTCGCGGAGCTCTCCGGGAACGACGTCCTCGTAACCGGCCGCCCGCCAGGCCAGGATCGCCGCACCGAGGCGACCGGCCGACCCGCCGAGCGGGCTGTTCGCCACCGGCGGCGCCGCTCGCCAGGCCAGCGCGGCCTGCAGGTGCGTCCGGACCGGGCGCAGCAGCGCCTCACCGGCCCCGGTCAGGCCGCCGGCCAGCACGATCAGCGCCGGGTCGAGCAGCAGCGTTCCGGTCGCCAGCGCCAGCCCGAGCGCGGTGGTCGCCTCGTCCCAGATCCGTGCGGCCAGAGCGTCGTCGTCGAGCATCCCGGCGATGTCGGCGGCGGACGCGCCCGGCGACCCACCGGCCGCCGCGTAGCGGCGCGCGATCCCGGACGCCGACGCGTAGACCTCCAGGCACCCGCGCTGCCCGCACGCGCAGTCCTCGCCGTCCGGGTAGACCGGCAGGTGCCCGAGCTCCCCCGCGCTCCCGCCGGCCCCCGGCAACGGCTTGCCGTCCACGATCAGACCGGCCGCGATACCGGTGCCGAGGACGACGACCATCAGGTCCTGGGCGTCCCGCCCGAGACCGATCGAGCTCTCGGCCACCGCTGCGGCCCGGGAGTCCTGCTCGATCACCACCGGCACGCCGACCTCCTCGGCGACCAGCGCGGCCAGCGGCGTGTCCCGGAAACCGAGGTTCACCGCGTGCCGGGCGATCCCGGCCGCGGTGTCGACCAGGCCCGGTACCGACAGCCCGACCGCGACGGTCCCGGCGTCGGCCAGCTCCCGCGCCACCGCGCGCACGCGGGCGACGACCTCGTCCGCCCCGGCCGCCGCTCCGGTGTCCCGGTCGACCCGGTTGAGCTCCCGCCCGTCCGCGCCGACCAGCGCACCCTTGATCGTCGTCCCTCCGATGTCGACGGTGACGACGGTGGCGGTCATTTGACCGATCCGGCGGTCAGGCCGCCGACGAGGTGCTTCTCGATGACGGCGAACAGAATGACGACGGGGACGATCGCGACGATCGAGGCAGCGAACAACTGGTCCCAGTTCTGCTCGTAGCCGGTGACGTAGGAGTTGATGCCGACGGTCAGCGGCTTCTTGTCGTCGTCCTGCATCAGCGTGAGCGCGACGACGTACTCGTTCCAGACCGCGATGAACGTGAAGATCGTCGCGGTGACGACGCCCGGGAGCGTCAGCGGCAGCATGACGCGCATCATCGTGCCGACCCGGCCGTTGCCGTCCAGCTCGGCCGCTTCCTCCAGCTCCTTGGGCAGCGCGGCGAAGAACCCGTGCATGATCCAGACCGCGAACGCGAGGTTGAACGCCGAGTTCGTGAGGATCAGTGCCCCGTAGGTGTTGACCATGCTCAGTTCGAAGAACTCGCGGTAGATGCCCACCACCAGCGAGGTCGGTGCGAACATCTGGGTCACCAGCACCAGGAACAGGAAAGCGGTACGGCCCGGAAACTTGAACCGGGCGGTGAAGTACGCGGCCGGGATCGCGACCAGGATGACGATCGCGGTCGACGCGAACGCGACCAGCAGCGAGGTCTTCAGCCAGTTCTGGAAGCGGCTGTCGCCGAGGATGTCGCCGTAGGCGCCGAGCGTCCAGTGGTGCGGCAGGAAGCTCGGCGGCGACTGCAGCGCTTCGCTGCCCGGCCGCAGCGAGTCCAGCAGCATGACGACGTAGGGCGCCAGGAAGACGATCGCGACCAGCAGCCCGGCGACCGGCAGCACGAACCGGCGGGCGCGCCGCCAGCCCCCGGCCTGCGGACGAGCGATGACCGTGCTCATGCGTCTTCCTCTCGCCACTTCACCAGCCGCAGGTAGAGCACGACCGCGACCAGGATCAGCAGGACGTTGAACACGCCCGCGGCCGCCGACATACCGACGTCCCGGTCGGCGCTCTTGAACGCGAGCTTGTACATGAACGTGATCGTCGTGTCGTGCGTGTAGCCCGGGTTCCGGTCGTTGAGCGTCCAGATGATCGGGAACGAGTTGAACACGTAGATCATGTTGAGCACGGCGCTGACCAGCAGGGCCGGACGCAACAGCGGCAGCGTCACCCGGCGCCAGGCCTGCCACGGGCCCGCCCCGTCGATCCGGGCGGCCTCGTGCACCTCGCCAGGGATCGCGTTCAGGCCGGCCAGCAGCACGTACGCGGTGAACGGGATCGACACCAGGACGCCGACCAGGATCATCGACGGCATGGTCCAGGTGTCGTCGCCGAGCCAGTCGACCGGCTCGGAGATGATGTGCAGCTTGGTCAGCAGCACGTTCAGGATGCCGTGGTAGTAGTCGAAGATCAGCGTGAACAGCCGCGACGTGATCACCAGCGACGCCGCCCACGGCACCAGCACGGCCCACCGGACGGCCCGGCGTCCCCAGAAGTCCTTGGACAGGAACTGGGCCAGGCCGAGGCTCAGCAGGATCGTGATCGCCACGACCGCGACGACCCAGATCAGCGTGTTGACCAGCACCGTGCCCAGCGCGGGGTGGCTGAGCACGTTGGCGTAGTTCTCGACGCCGTTCGACCCGCGGCGCAGGCCGGTGATCGAGTACTCGCCGGTGGACGCCCGGACGAGCTCGATCGCCGGGTAGATCACGACGCCGAAGATCAGCACCAGCGCGGGTCCGAGCCAGATCAGCGCGACCCAGAACGGCGCGCGGCCACGCGTTCGGCGTCGACGTGCCGGCGCGGTGCCCGACGCACCGTCCCCTGGCGGGGGGACGGGCGCCGGGCTCTCGGTTGCAACCGCGCCGGGCTGGGAGTCAGCCCGGGACGACATCAGCCGCCGGCTTCCGCGGTCTTCTGCAGGTCGTCGAGCACCGACTGCGGGTTGCCCGACGGGGACACCGCCGTGCCCAGGTTCTGCTGGACGGCGAGCTTGATCTTGTCCCAGGCCGGGTCGTCGGTCGGGGTCAGGTGGATGTTCGGCAGCGTGTCCAGGTAGACCTTGAGCGACGCCTCGCTCGAGAACTCCTGCAGGCCGGACTGCGTCACCGGGAGGAAGCCCTCGGACTTGATCCAGGTGTTGACCTGGTCCTTGGCGTAGTAGAGCTCGTAGAACTTCTTGATCGCGTCCTGGTTGCCCTTCTTCTTGAAGGCCATCAGGTAGTCGGTCACGCCGTAGGTCTGCGGCGCGCTGCCGTCCTTCGTCGGCATCGGAGCGATGCCGTACTTCACGTTCTTGTACTTCGTGTCGAGGTCGCCCTGGAGCGGTCCGAACCCGACGATCATGCCGGCCTTACCCGAGGTGAACAGCGGGAAGGCGCCGTCGGTGCGGTTGGTCTTCCCAGGGTTGTTCTGGGTGACCTTGTCCTTGGTCGACAGGTCCTTCAGGAACTGCAGCGTCTCGACGTTCTTCGCGGAGTTGATCGTCCACTTGCCGTCGGTCTTCCAGTCGCCGCCGTTGTTGAACATCCAGATCGAGTACTCGGCCTGGGCCTCTTCCGGGCCGAGCGGCTGCGCGTAGCCGATCTTGCCGCCGCCCAGCGCCTGCACCTTCTTGGCGTCGGCGACGAACTCGTCCCAGGTCTTCGGCGGGCTGGCGATCTTGGCCTGGGCGAACAGGTCCTTGTTGTAGAACAGCGCCCGGGCCGACGAAAGGTCGGGGAACCCGTACATCTTGCTCTGGTACGTGCCGCTCTTCACGAACGCCGGGATCAGGTCCGACTTGACGCTGTCGGTCAGCACGTCGTCGGAGCTGTAGAGCAGCCCGTCCTTGGCGTAGCTGGCGTACGCGTTCAGGTTCAGGATGTCCGGCGGGTTGCCGTTCTGAACCATCGTGCTGGCCTGCTGGTCGATGTCGTTCCAGCTGATGATCTGCAGGTTCAGCTTGACGCCGGTCTTGTCCTCGTACGTCTTCTTGAACGCGTTCCAGAACGTCGCCGTGTGGTCCTTGCTGTACTCGGCGATGACGACCTTGATCTCCTTGGCGCTGTCGCCGCCTCCGGAGTTGTCGGCATCGTCGGCACCGGTGCCGCCGCCGCACGCGGCCAGACCGAGTGCCAGCGCGGTCACACCGGCCAGACGCGCGAACCAGCGCGCCTTGCCTATTGCACCCATGCGATGTTCCTCCTGAATAACGGGGGTATCGGAGAACTCCGGGGTTACTAACGAATGGATCGTTAGTATCGCGCGGCTGTGACGCGCGTCAATCGGTCTCGGCGTACGTGACCGAGTCGTTATGGGGTCCGTTACCGGCGGATTACGCCTCTGGATGAGCGAGAAGTCGGGCCTCGACGTGGTCGAGTCCACGGCGCACCGCGCCCAGCGCGACCGCGTCTCCGCCCAGGTCGGACAGCTTCAGGCGGGGCGAGGTCAGGATGCGGGGACGCAGGTGGCGTTCGATCGCGTCGAGCAGGGTCTCCCCCGCGCGCGAGAGCCCGCCTCCGATGATCACTTCCTCCGGATCCAGCACCAGCAGCAGCGCGGCGAGCCCGCGCGCGAACCGGGCGGCGATCCGGTCCACCACCGCGAGCGCGGTCGCGTCCCCCTCCGTGGCGGCCGCGAATACCGCGGCCACGGCATCCGGCTGGACCAGCACGTCTCCGTTGCGGGCGGCGAGGGCGTCGGCCGCGTCCGCCAGTTCGGCGATCGCCTGGGTGCCGACCATCCGTTCGAACGGCCCCTGCTCGCTCGCCGCGCTGACCGCGCCGAGCATCGGCGAAGGATCCGGCGCCTCCGGCGGCGAGAACACGTCGGTGAAGCCGAGCTCCCCGGCCGCGCCGTGCGCGCCGCGGTAAGGCTTCCCGTCGATGATGATCCCCGCGCCTATTCGGACGCCCCAGTGGACGAACACCAGGCTGTCGCTGCCGACCGCGGCGCCGCACCAGCGTTCCGCGGCCACGGCCAGGTTGATGTCGTTCTCGATCAGCACCGGCGACGGCGTGATCGTGCGCAACTCGGCCAGGACCGGCAGGTGCGCGAGGCCGGGGATACCGGGCGCGAGCAGCACCTCGCCGCTGCTCTCCTCGACGATGCCGGGCGTCCCGACGACGATCGCCCAGACGTCCGCGCCGGTCAGGTCGGCCTTCGCGAGCGCCTCGGCGATCACGTCGCGCACCGACTGCAGCAGCCGCGCACCGTCCGTGCCCTCGCCCACCGTGACCTGGCGCGCGGCCACGACCTTGCCGGCCAGATCGGCGACCATCGCGATGACCTTGTGCGACCCGACGTCCACCCCGACGACGTGACCGGCCTCGGCCCGGAAGCGGATCCACTGCGCGGGCCGGCCCATCGAGACCTGAGCCGTCTCGTCCACGTCGGCCACCAGGCCGGCGTCACGCAGCTCGGCCACCGCCCGGGTGACGGCCGGCCGGGACAGGCCGGTCGCCTGCATCAGGTCGGCGACCCGGGCCGGCGAGTGCTCGCGCACGGCCCGGAGCACGGCGCCGAAATTGATCTGCCGCAGTACGTGCGGGCCCCGTGCGGACTCGTGCGGCTGCACCGTTCCCTCTTCTCTGCCGTGCGCGGACACCTCAACGTAACCTGCGCGTACCGCAGGCTGGTGAGGACCGCCGTGAAGAGATCATCGCCGTGGCTACCCCGACTTGGGCGGCGGGTCGACGTCCGGATCGAAAGCAGTGGCAGCACGGATGCCGGACGCGGACCCGGGGACGACGATCGGGCGCGCGAGCGCCGCGGAATCCGGTGCGGGTGGGGTCACCGGATTCCGCCGCCCGCCGAGCACCGCGCCGAACGCGAGGCCGGTGAACACCACGTACAGGTACGAGTCGAGCCCGGTGACGTCCCACACCAGGAACGCGTCGGCCGACGGCATCCCGCCGACGCCGAGGCCGCTCAGCGAGGCGAGGAGCCAGAGCGGCGCGTACGCGTAGTCGAGCGGGCTGTCGTACCGGCTCCCCCACGTCGCGCCGTCGAGCGCCATCATGCCCACCGTCGCCACGTCCGCCGCCAGCAGCGTGCAAGTCAGGCCGACGAGCCACGCCAGCCGGACCCGGCCGCGGCCGGCCAGCCGCACCGCGGCCACCAGCCCGGCGGCGAGTCCGGCGAAGAAGATCGCGAACGCCGGTGCGTGCACCCGGATCGCGTCGGTGGACGACCCGGCCCAGGCGTTGAGCAGCACCCCGAGCGCGAACCCCGGCACGGTGACGGCGAGGATCCGCGGCCCCGCACCGGTCCGGACGGTCCAGTGCCGGCCGAGCAGCCCCACACCGACGGCCAGCCCGACCGCGAACAGCGCCAGAAGGGCACTTTGGACGTCGTGGCCCATGATCCGGCCGATCGCCATGGCCATCGACCGGGTCAGCACCAGGCCCATGAAGACGAGGACGAGGGCCAGCACCGGGGCGACCACGACCAGCCGGCCGGCGCGGGCGATTCTCTGTGCGGTGAGCCCGCCGGGCTGCCTGGCCACCGCGAGGCCGGCCGCGTACCGAAGCGCTTCCCGTCCGCGTCCCGCGGTCGTGAGGACGGCGAGTTCGGCATCCCACTCGCGGCGGTTGTCGTCCCGGTCGACCGCGGGCGATCGCCGGACAGCGAGCCCGATCATTGTCCGGGCTAGGCGCGTGGTCACCATGCGGCGCTCGCGGCGCCGGTCGCCGGGTCCGGCGGTGCGGTCTGCGCCCGCAGTTCGGCCAGCGCCTGACGCGCCTCGACCACGCCGTCGGCGGTGAGCCGGTAGTACCGCCGGGCGGGACGTCCGGCCTCGGCCGGATCGACCGCCTCCCAGCTCGCGCTGAGCCAGCCGGCGCTGGTCAGGCGGCGCAGGATCGGGTAGAGCGTGCCGCTGGCCAGGCCGGCCGACTGCATGAGTTCCAACCCGTAATGGTCGGCGCCGGCGTCGGCGAGGAATGCCGCCAGCACTCGGGCCGTAGAGACGGTGAGGCGCATGCCATCTACTATAACGCTTCTCTACATAGGGGTGCCTCAGGGCACCATCCAGGACAGGACGCCGGTCGACTGCAGCCAGCTGAGCAGGCAGATTCCGGCCAGGAAGAGCGCGCTCCAGCCGATCACCCGGCGGAAGATGTCGCCCTCGTGGTTGTCGAGGCCGACCGCGGCCGCGGCGATCGCCAGGTTCTGCGGCGAGATCATCTTCCCGAGGACGCCGCCGGAGCTGTTCGAGGCGGCCATCAGCGTCGCGTTGAGGTCGGCCTGGCCGGCCGCGGTGACCTGCAGCGCGCCGAACAGCGAGTTCGACGAGGTGTCGGAGCCGGTGACCGCGACGCCGAGCCAGCCGAGGATCGGCGAGATCAGCGCGAACAGGCCGCCGGCGCCGGCCATCCAGGTGCCGAGCGTGACGGTCTGGCCGGACGCGTTCAGAACGAACGCCAGGCCGAGGACCGCCATCACGGTGAGGATCGCCCACTTGAGCTGGTTCAGCGTGGCGCCGTAGGCGCGGAGGGCGCGGCCGAGGCCCACTCGGAGGACGAACATCGTGATCAGGCCGGCGACCAGCATCTGGGTGCCGGGGGTCGTGAACCAGTTGAGCTTGAAGGCGACCGAGGAGAGGGGTTTGCCGGAGGCGCTCTCGAGGTGCAGGCCGGGCCAGTTCACGGTTTGGGTCGCGCCGTCGAGCCAGGTCTTGATCGGACCGATCTGGCAGACGACGAAGACCGCGATGATGATCGCGTAGGGCGCGTACGCCTTGGCGATCTCGCCCCGCGGGTCGGCCGGCGCCGCCCCGGCGCGGGGCGCCTCGGGCTCGGGCTCGGGCACAGCGGCGCGGGGCGCGCCGTCGGCCGGGTCCTCGGCGGCCAGGGCGGCGGCGGTGACCGGGGACGTGATCGGGCGCCAGACGCGGACGATCGCCACCAGGGCCGCGACCGACAGCAGCGAAGCCACCACGTCGGCCAGCGGCACCGAGATGAAGTTCGACGTCACGTACTGGGCGACACCGAACGTGAGCCCGCACACGATCGCGAACACCCAGGTCTCGCGCAGCCCGCGCGC
Organism: Cryptosporangium phraense; assembly: GCF_006912135.1. Classification (NCBI taxonomy): domain Bacteria; kingdom Bacillati; phylum Actinomycetota; class Actinomycetes; order Cryptosporangiales; family Cryptosporangiaceae; genus Cryptosporangium; species Cryptosporangium phraense. Next base: position 200,243 of record NZ_VIRS01000012.1, read on the forward strand.
CCCGTCCACGATGAACACCAGCACCAGCGGCACGAACACGGCCAAAATCGGCGTCTGCCGCCCGACCATCGCGCCGAGCGTGTCGCTGTCGATACCCGTCACCGTGCCGAGCGTCAGGATGGGCGTCGCCATCGCGCCGAAGGCGACCGGCGCGGTGTTGGCGGTGAGGGCCAGCACCGCGGATTTCAACGGCGAGAAGCCGAGCGCCATCAGCATCACGGACGTGACCGCGACCGGCGTACCGAACCCGGCCAGCGCCTCGATCAGCGCACCGAACGAGAACGCGATGATGATCGCCTGGATCCGCCGGTCGTCGCTGACGCTGGTGAAGCTGCGGCGCAGCACGTCGAAGTGTCCGGTCTCGACGGTCATGTTGTAGACCCAGATCGCGTTGATGACGATCCAGAGGATCGGGAAGAACCCGAACGCGGCGCCCTCGGTGGTCGCCAGCAGCGCCTGCCCGACCGGCATCGAGTAGACGCCGATCGCGACGACGAGCGCCACCACCAGCGCGATCAGCGACGCGACCCAGGCCCGTAACCGGAACACGCCGAGCAGGACGAACAGGACGAGAAGAGGGATCGCCGCGACGAGCGAACTCCAGGCGAGCGAGTGGGCGACGGGATCGAGGACCTGTTGGTACACGCGACCACCTCCGTGCCGGCCCCCCGTTGGACACGTCTGATGATGGCGCTAATCAGTCGGTAGCGGAACGAAACCGTCATCACTCAGTGGAATGCCCCTGCCACGCACGGAGTGCGACGTTCGTCGCCTGTTCGACTGCTTCTTGGACGGCGTCCGGTTCGGGTAGGGCGTCCAGATCGTCGAGCAGGACGTACAACGCGGCGGTCACCGCGCCGACGAACGCGCCGACCATCGCGGCCGCGGTGACCTCGTCGAGGTCGTCGGGAAACGCCTCGGCCAGCCGGCGGGCGATCTGCTGGGTGACGTCCATCTGGATCTGGAGACCTCGGCCGCGCACGGACGGAACCGTGCGCACGAAGTGCATCCGGAGCGCGGCGAGCCGGCCGCTGAGGTCGTCACCGTCCTCGCCGACGATGCGCAGCGAGGCGAGCAGGACCTCGACCGGGCCGTCGGCCGGGGAGCGCTGGGCGATCGCGTCGGTCGCGGCCCGGAGGCGGGCGTCGGTCTCCGGGAACAGCAGGTCTTCCTTGGTCGGGAAGTAGCTGAAGAACGTGCGGGTGCCGATCTCGGCCGCGGCCGCGATGTCGGCGACGGTCGTCTGCTCGAAGCCGTTGCGCTCGAACAGGTCGGCCGCCGCCTCGACGAGCACCTGCCGGGTGCGGGCGCGTTTGCGGTCGCGGAGGTTCATGGCTTGCACCCTACAGCGAATGCCAATCGGCACTCATTGCAAACTCGCACTGAGTGCAGTTATGGTGAACGCATGACAACCGTGCTGATCTCCGGAGCCGGCGTGGCCGGCTCGACACTCGCGTACTGGCTGGCCCGGAACGGGTTCACGCCGACCGTCGTGGAACGGTCTTCCGGCTTGCGGTCCAGTGGGAACCCGGTCGACGTCCGAGGCCCGGCGTTACCGGTCGCGGAAGCGATGGGCGTAATGCCCGAGCTGCGGAAACTGGCGACGCAGGCGACCGGGACGGCGGTGCTGGACGCGTCCGGTTCGGTGCGGGCGCGGGCCGCGATGGGCGCTCCCGGCGAGGTCGAGATCGCGCGCACCGACCTGGCCGCGGCGCTGTACCAGGCGGCCCGCAACGACGCCGAGTTCGTGTTCGACGACTCGGCTTCTTCGCTGGTGGGCGACTCGCTCGGCGTGGACGTCACGTTCGAGCGGGGCGCACCGCGGCGGTTCGACTACGTGATCGGCGCGGACGGTCTGCACTCGACGGTGCGCCGACTGGCGTTCGGCCCGGAGGACGAGTTCGTGCGTCACGTGGGGCTGTACATCGCGACGCTGCCATTGGGCGAGCGCACGTCGTCGACCGACGTGCTGCTCTACAACGTGCCGCGGCGACTGGTGGCGTTGCACCCGGCGCGGGGCGAGGCCGGGGTCGCGTTCATCTTCCGCGGGCCGGCCCAGCCGGCCTCGGCCTACCGGTCGCTCGCCCAGCAGAAGCGGATCGTGAGGACGGTCTACCGCGGGGTCGGGTGGCGGGTGCCGGAGTTCCTGGCCCGGGTCGAGGCGGCCGAGGACCTGTATTTCGACGCGGTGAGCCGGGTGGTGGTGCCGAGGTGGTCGAGGGGACGGATCGGTCTGGTGGGCGATGCGGCGTCGTGCGTGTCGTTGCTCGGGGACGGGTCGAGCCTGGCCATGGCGGGGGCGTTTGCGCTGGCCCAGGCGTTGGGGTCGGGGGGTGGGTTCGCGGCCTACCAGGCGGAGCACCAGAAGTTGACCGGCCCCAAGCAGCGGCGGGTGCGGATCGGGGCGGGTCTGCTGGTGCCGAAGACGGCGTGGGGAATAGCCACCCGAAACGCCGCCGCCCCGTTCCTGTTCTGAGCCCGTACCCGGCCTCGATGGCCCGGAAAACAACCATTGTTGTGAACCCAACAACGATAGTAGTCTCGTCCCCATGGCCAGCCGACGCGAGGCGATCCTCGACGCAGCGATCGACGTCCTCGGGCACAACGGGATCCACGGCCTCACGCACCGCACCACCGACGAGGCCGCAGGCCTCCCCAAGGGATCGACCGCGAACCTGTTCAGCACGCGCGACGCGCTGCTCGACGCGGTGGTCGAGCGCTTCGCCGCGCGCGAGCGCGCGAACTGGGACGACCTCGCGACGCGCACCGCACCGACCGACCCGAAGCAGCTCGCGCACACCCTCACGCTCTTCGCCCACGACGCCACCGGCCCGAATCGCACGCTGACCCTGGCCCGCTACGCGATCCTCGTCGAAGCGGCCATCCAGCCGACCCTCCGCGCCCAGCTGAGCCAGACCGGCGCCCGGGTCGACGGCTGGTTCACCCACTGGGTGCGCCTGGCCGGCTCGAGCGACCCCGAGCGGCACACGCCGGTGCTGATGAACCACTGGACCGGCATCGTCCTGCACCAGCTCGCGGTGCCCGACCCAGCCTTCGACCCGTCCGAGCAGATCACCACGATCGTGGAGGCGCTACTGCCATGACCTGGGAAATCATCGACGCCGAACGACACCGCCTGGCCGACCTGCTCGACGACCTCTCCCCCACCGAATGGGCCTCCCCTTCGCTCTGCGCGGGGTGGACCGTCCACGACGTCGCCGCCCACCTGACCCTGCAGGACCTCGGCCTCGGCGCGGTGATCGCGACGGTGGCCCGCGGCGGCGGCAACCTCGACCGCGCGACCTCCGCCGCCGCCCGGCGTCGGGCCGCGGCGCTCGGCCCGGAGCGCATCCCCGACGTCATCCGCGCCGGTTCCCGGCGCCCCAACTTCGGCGTCACCCCGCTCGAGACGCTGATCGACCTGCTCGTCCACACCCAGGACATCGCGCTCGCGCTCGGCCGGTCGCACGCGATGCCGGTCCAGGCGGCCGCGACGGCCGCGACCCGGGTCTGGACCACGCGCTGGCCGCCGCCGTTCCCGGCCGTCCGCGCGTTGCGCGGCCTGCGGCTGCGGGCCACCGACGTCGACTGGTCCGTCGGCGACGGCCCCCTGGTCGAAGGCCCGATCGCCGCGCTGCTCCTGCTGTCGACCGGCCGCCCGTCCGCGATCGCTCAGTTACCCCATGCGGACGTCGACGAGCTGACCGCGCGGCTGAAATGAGCAGCGTTAGCCTGCACCAATGGACGTCGACACGCTCATCCGTAACACCACGATCGTCACCATGGACGCCGACCGCCGGATCATCACCGACGGATCGATCGCGCTGGCCGGCGACCGGATCGTCGCCGTGGGCAAGACCGCCGACGTCCGCGTGGAGGCGAAGACCACCATCGACGGCCGGCGCTTCCTCGTCACCCCCGGTCTGATCAACGGTCACGTCCATCTGACCGAAGCGTTGCTGAAGGGCTTCATGCCCGAGGCCCTGCCGTTCGACGAGTCGCTCTTCACCTGGGTCATGCCGCTCTACGAGGCGCACACGGCCGAGGAGCAGCAGGTCGCGGCGCGGCTCTCCGCGCTGAGCATGCTGCGGACCGGCACCACGACGTTCCTCGACGCCGGCACGACCGTGGCCATCGACGAGGTCATCGAGGCGGTCGAGCCGACCGGCCTGCGCGGCCGTTTCGGCCGGTGGCTGCAGGACCGTCAGTTCGGACCGGACGGCTCGCTCGACACGACCGACGCCGCGCTACGCGCGATGGAGGAAGAACTCGACCGTTATCCGGGTGGTGACGGCCAGCGGTTGGCCGCCTGGCCGATGCTGGTCGGCCACAACACCAATACCGACGAATTGTGGCGCGCCGCCAAGGCCATGGCGGACGCCCACGGGGCCGGCATTTCGGCGCACCTGAGCCCGGCACAGGACGACAGCGACTGGTATCTCGCCGAGTTCGGGCGGCGGCCGGTGGAGCATCTGGCGTCGCTGGGGGTGCTCGGGCCCAACGTCAACCTGGTGCACATGGTGCATGTGGACGACGCGGAGGTGCGGCTGCTGGCGTCCTCGGGAACGAACGTCACGCACTGCCCGGCGTCGGCGTTGAAGGGTGGGTACGGCTCGACCGCGGTCGGGAAGTTCCCGGAGATGGCCGCCGCCGGCGTGAACATGATGCTCGGCACCGACGGGTCCGACATCGCCGACATGATGAAGCCGATGAACCTGATGGCCGGCCTGTTCAAGGACGCCCGCCGGGACACGTCGCTCTTCCCGGCGTCGAGGGTCTTGGAGATGGCCACCGTGAATGCGGCCCGGGCGCTGGGAATGGCGGATTCGATCGGCAGCCTGGCGGTAGGCATGAAGGCCGACCTGGTGCTGCACGATCTCGACCGCCCCGAGTGGCGACCGCTGAACAACTACGTCAACCAGCTGGTGTGGTCGGCGGACGGCCGAGGGGTGCACAGCGTCTGGGTCGATGGGCGGCGCCTGGTGGACGACTACGTCTGCACGGTGATGGACGAGGAGAAGGTGCTGGCTGACGCCCAGAGTGCGGCGGATGCGGTGATGCGGAGGTCGGGGTTGCCGTACGTGTACGACTGGCCGGTGCTGTAGGGACCCGCGGGCCCGGCCCCGCGGGTTTCGGTGGTCAGCTCGTCCCGGATCCCCGAGCGACCAACGTCTTGAGCATTCCCTCCATGCGGTCCATGCGCTCGTCCATGCGGTCGAAGCGCTGGTCCATGCGGTCGAAGCGCTGGTCCATGCGGTCGAAGCGGTCTTCTACGCGGGCGTCGAGCTCGTTGACGCTGGCTCGGACGTTGTCGACGCTGACCTGCAGAGCGTCGATCTTGATGCCGTGCTCCAGCAGGATCTTGCTGTGAGCGCGCAGAAGGTCGGTCTGTTCGTTCTGGCTCAGGTGCAGGGCCTGGATGAGCTTGCTGTCGGCGTCCTGCCGAAGCTTGACGTCACCCAGATCCCGCGCCATCGCGCGCCGGAATCCCCTCTCCAACTCGGCACCCTTCTCTAATGCGCTAACGCGACGCTCCAAGGCCCCGCCAGGCGCGCCAGCCGGTTCAGTCATCGTGCAGCCTTCCAGGTAATGCCCGGGTGGTCATCTACTCGCCCCAACGTACACACGACTACAGCCAGCGCCGATCCCTCGAGGTTTGAAACGAACTCGACCGATCGTGGCAGGCGTTCCCCTACCTCCTGACATCCGCGGCCGATTGGTCGGTGAGATTGAAGACCGTGTGCGGGTCGCGTCCACCGAAGAGCAGCGAGATCACCACGGCCGCCATGGCTTCGAGGTGAAGCGCATGCCTCACATCCCCGACCGCCAGCGGCTCCGCCCCGACGTCCGCGATGAGACTCCGCGTCAGATCCATCGCGACCGAATCGCTCCCGCAGTAGGGCACGACCAGACGACGATGATCAAAGATCGGCGGGTCCATCCGCCAGACGCCGGCCTCGCACAGATTGAAAGCCTTCACCACATGCCCGCCGGTCGCCCGCTCGATATCCTGAGCCATCGACCGGCCCGGCTCCGACACGAGCGTGAAGTGTTCGGTCTCGACCGGGTTGTTGCAATCGACGATCGGCTTACCTCGCAGCGCATCGCCGATTTCCGACAACGCGGCCGGCATCCCTTGATAGAGAACCGCGATCAGCGCTATTTCACCGAACCTCGCGACTTCGTCGAAGGATCCAGCGCGACCACCCCATTTATCAGCCAGCGCCTCGGCCTTACTCGCCGTCCGACCGGCGACCATCAACTCGTGACCGGCAGCGGCCCACCGCGTGCCGAGGGTGTCGGCCATCGTGCCCGCGCCAAGAATTCCGATTCTCATGGCGCCGACGCTACGAGCGCGTGGGGCACCATCCGGTTCCCTACCTGTTCAGTCGCCGGCCAGGTCGTCGGCGTGTTCCTCGGCCCACCGGGCGAGTACCGACACCGGCCCGAGGAGGCTCTGGCCGAGCTGGGTCAGCCGATACTCCGTGCCCGCCGGCGCCGTCGGAAGAATTCGACGCTCCACCAGGCTGTTTCGCTCCAGCTTTCTCAACGTCTGAGTGAGCATTTTCTTGCTGATGCCACCGATCCGATCGTGCAGATCGCTGTAGCGCCGCGGGCCGGACCCCAAGCCGTACACCACGACGACCGACCACGTGTCGGCCACCAGATCCAGCGTCGTGCGCGCGGGGCAGTCGGCCAGGAAAACGTCATAGTCACTCACACGAACGGAGTGTAGGTACGCGACCGCTAATCCACCGTCGAGACGTGCAGGTGGTCCCAGTGGCCGCCGGTCACGTCGAGGACGTTGTAGACCCCGGCCCCCTGATACGCCCGCCACCCCTCGGCGTCATGCTCCCGCGACCAGATCCGCCCCTGAAAGATCACGTAGTTCACGTGCAGCGCGTCCTTGTTGGCCCTCAACCACACCGCCAATTCCCACCCGCGCGCCACCATCCGCGGCCCGGGAAAGCGCCCGATCTTCCCGATCGTGTAGTCACACGCCCGGCCGGCCGGATGGTCACTCCGCGGGTTCCACGCATGCCGATCCCAACACGCACCCGGCCGATCCCCGGTCGTACTCGCGACCTGCGCGATCGTCCACGCCATGGCCGGCGTCACGCACCCCCCGGTCCCGGACGGATCCGGAATCCGGCACCCGCTCCCCTTCCCCACGAACGCCTCCGGCGGAGCCAGCGACGTCGAACGCGGCGGCCCGGCCGGCACGATCCGGTCACCTCCCAGCGCCGCCAGCCCGCACACCGCCACCGAAAGCACGACGAGCACCCCTGCCCGGGTCGACATGCAACACACAATAGGTACAGGAACTACCGAATCAGCCGCGGCGCGTGTTGCGTGATCGGTCGGCTACTCTCCTGACGCGGCCCGACGGGCGCCGGCCTCACGTGATGCCCCCACCCGCACGTCCTATCGGCGTGCCCTGGTGGGGGATCAGTGGTCCTCGTCCGACGCTCCGCGGCGGCTCTCCTCGACGACGCGAAGTCCGGCAACTTGTCGAAGCTCCTGGCCGAGCAGGCGCTGCACCAACTCCGGTCCGGAGTCGGCGCCTCCGAACTGCGGTCGTGGGATCGCAGCCTGCCGGTGCTGCTCACCGACCTGGTCGAGGCCGGGCTCGGCGGCGTCGAGGTGCTGATCGAGTACCGGCTCCCGTACAGCCCGAAGCGCATCGACGTCGTGCTGTGCGGAGTGGATCCGCGATCCGGCACCGCGGCCTACGTCCTGGTCGAGCTGAAGCAGTGGACGCACGCGCTGTACTACTCGGACGATCTCGTGACGGTGCCCGGCTACTCCGAACCCGTGCTGCACCCGATCGAGCAGGTGGAGCGGTACCGGCAGCAACTGATCGACTTCACGCCGATGCTGGCCGAACGGCCGGAATCCGTCTCGGCGGTCGCCTACCTGCACAACGCCGTCGAGGGAACCGGCTGGTCCCTGCACGAGTATCAGGTCACCCGATCGGGGCACCTGTTCACCAAGAACCGTCGTCGCGAGTTTCTCGACTTCCTCGGCCGCCGCCTGATGCCGACCGGGGACGAAGCCGTCGCCCGGCAGTCCGGCCGGGCCGCCGACGAACTGCTCACCGCACCCGAGGCGCCGGCGAAGCCGCTGCTCTCGATCGCCGCCCGCGAGATCCAGGACCGCGAGCAGTTCGTGCTCCTCGACGAGCAGCAAGAAGCGTTCTCGCTGGTCCGCGACGCGGTCCGCGCGTCCGGGCAGCAGAACCGCAAGCGCGTGGTGATCGTCGTCGGCGGCCCCGGCTCGGGCAAGAGCGTCATCGCGCTGAGCCTGCTCGGCGAACTCTCCCGCCAGGACTACCGCGTGCTGCACGCCACCGGCTCCAGCGCGTTCACCCGGACGATGCGCAAGGTCGCCGGTCGGCGGGCGCCGCGCGTCCAGCAGATGTTCAAGTACTTCAACGACTTCATGGAGGCGCCGCAGAACCGGCTCGACGTGCTGATCTGCGACGAGGCGCACCGCGTCCGCGAGACCAGCGTCAAGCGCTACACCCGGGCCGCGCTGCGCGCGAACGCCCGGCCGCAGATCGACGAGCTGATCGCGGCCGCCCGCGTCCCGGTGTTCCTGCTCGACGAGAACCAGGTCGTGCGTCCCGGCGAAATGGGTTCGCTGGACGAGATCACCGCGGCGGCCGAGCGCAACGAGTGCGACGTCGTGGTCAAGCGGCTGCAGGGGCAGTACCGCTGCGGCGGCTCGGACACGTTCGACAGCTGGGTGGTCCAGCTGCTCGGGCTGACCGCCGAGCAGCCGACCAGCTGGTCCGCGGCGGTCGGCGACAGCGACGAGCAGTACCTCGTGCGGAGCTGCGAATCCCCGGCCGGCTTGGAGGCATGGCTCCGAGCCCGGATGGAGGAGTCCGGCGGGACCGGCCGAATCTCCGCCGGCTATTGCTGGAAGTGGAGCGACCCCCAGCGCATCGACGACGTCCCGACGCTGATCGACGACGTCGTGATCGGGGACTGGAAACGGCCGTGGAACGCGAAGCCGGACAAGCGCGTTCCCGACGCTCCGGAGTCGTACTTCTGGGCCAGCGACGACCGCGGCTTCGGCCAGGTGGGCTGCATCTACACCGCCCAGGGGTTCGAGTACGACTGGTCCGGGGTGATCCTGGGTCCGGACTTCGTCCGCCGGGACGGCCGGTGGGCCGCCCGGCGCACGCACAGCCACGATCCGGCGGTCAAGCGCGCGGACGACGCGCACTTCGGCGCGCTGATCCGGAACACCTACAAGGTGCTGCTGACCCGCGGCCTGCGTGGCGTCGCCGTCTACAGCACCGACCCGGAGACCCAGGACTGGCTACGACGGGTGACCGCCTAGGCCGGCACAAACGTCGCGGCGCAGGCCATGCCCGTTATCCACTCCGGAACCGGCTCATAGCCCGCCCACGCCAACCCCTCCCCGCACGCCGCATGGCCGATCAACCACGTCCGGATCTCCTGCCCCCCACTCCCGGCCACCTTTTCCAACCCCTCCGTCCCGAGCTCCACCACCGGCCCCAGCTCCGGCGTCGACAGCTGCTTCAGGAACCACCGGTCCCAGTCCGCGTTCACCCTCGCGGTCGGGTTGCCGCCCATCGCCCGCACCTTCGGCTCCCGCGCGGCCGCGAACGCGACCGCATCGGCTCGTCCGTGGATGAGCGCCTCGCGCCTCGCGCCGACCACGGCCGGATCGCGCGGATCGTTGGACGGCAGCCAGTGCGACAGGCCCCCACTGGCCACCAGCAGCACCCGCCCGTCGAAATCCGCGGCTCGGATGGCGTCCCCCAACGCCTGGCCCAGCGCGACGCAGCGGGCCAGGGACGGCAGCGGCGGAGCCGCGGTATTGACGACCAGCGGCACGAGCGGAACGCCGAGTGACCCGGTCACCATCTCGTAGCTCTGCACGGTGCCGTGGTCGACGGTCAGCGAGTACGAGAGCGACAGGTCGAAACCCGCGTCGGCCAGCGCGCCGTGCAGGGCCCAGGCCAGCGACCGCTCGACCGGCAGAGGCCCGGGGGTGCTCCCGTAGTCACCGAACCCGACGACGTTCTCGACGCCGAGCAGGAACGGAGGCATCACGTCGTAGAAGTTGGCGTGGAAGTGATCCGGGCCGAGAACGACCACCGCGTCCGGCGCCAGCCTCGCCACCGCGGCGCGCAACCGCGCAACGAAGCCGAGGAACTCCGCGCCCGGATCCGACGGCGACGACGGCGGCAACAGCGCCGCGAACGGCGAGTGCGACAGCGCCACCAGGCCCAGCAGCGAACTCATCGCAGGAACCGCCGGTGCTCGGCCAGGAACTCGGCCGGCTTCTCCCACTGCGGCCAGTGCCCGGCCCCGCTGATGACGGTCAGCTCGGCATTCGGCAGCCACCCGAGGAGCATCTTCGCCTCGTCGAGGCCTCCGGTCGGGTCGTGGTCGGTCCACAGCAGGAGGGTCGGCGCGCTCACGCGCCCCACCCACGACGGGTCCCAGCTGAACCGCGCCCGCGTCTCCGGGTTCTGCAGCACGAGGACGTTGCGGACGGCCTCGAGGTACCCCGGCCGCGTGTAGACGGCCTGGCGCAGCCGCACCAGCTCGTCGGTGACCAGGGACTTGTCGTGGAACAGCCACTCCACCCGGCGGCGCACGGTCTCGTCGCTGGGGTCGGTCACCGCGGCCAGCGTGCTGGCGGTGAGCCGTTCCATCACCTCGGGCTTGTTCGCGATGTTGCCCGGCGTGTTCAGGACCAGCCGGTCCACCCGGGCCGGGGAGTGCGCCGCGGTCCAGGCCGCGACCCACCCGCCGAGCGACTCCCCCGAGAGGTGGGCCCGCGCGATGCCCAGGGCATCCATCAGGCCGACCAGGTGCGCCGACAACACGTCGATCGTGTAAGGGTGGTCCGGCAGCGACGACCACCCGTGCCCGACCATGTCGTACGCGGTCACCCGGAACGACTCGGCCAGCCCGCCGACGTTCCGCGCGTACGCCTCCAGGTGACCGCCGGTCCCATGGAGCAAGACCAGGTCCGGACCGCTTCCCGCCTGCAACACCCGCGTCCGTACGCCACCTACGTTGACGTAGGAGAGCGCGTGCGGAACCGTGCCCAGGTCTTCCCAGATGCTCACTCTGACTCCTCCTTGAACCGGGCCCGCGCCTCCGCGACCGTCACCAGCCCGGCACTCTGCCGACGCCCCACGCCCAGCAACCCGAGCAGCCGCGAGCTCTCGATCGTCAGGAACTCCACCGGCTCGGACGGCGAGTCGTTGTAGTGCCGGTGCCAGGTCCACGGCGGTGTGTAGACGTAGTCGCCGGTCGCCCAGCTCACGGTCTCGTCCTCGATCTCGCTGTGGCCGTCGCCGGCGATGACGAAGTGGACGGTCTCGTGGTGGTGGCGCTGCATGTCGGTGCTCAGCCCGGCCGGGATGAGCTGCCGGAACAGCTCGAACGTGGTGGTCGGCAGCCCACCGGCGATCGCGAGCTTCGACGGGTTGTGCACCTGATCGGCCGGCAGCGGCACGAGGTCGGCCGCGTGCACCACCAGCGGGCTCGCCGCCACCGGCCGCACGGTGTCCGAGATGCCCGCCAGAAACCCGCTGAGATCGAAACCCGTCACCAGATCGCCTCCGTCCGTCCGCCGTCCACGGTGAGCACCGTGCCGTTGATGTAACCGGCCGCCTCCGACGCGAGGAACCCGATCGCGGCCGCGATCTCCGCCGGGTCCGCTGCGCGTCCCGCCGGGATCGTGTCGACCTCGGCCGCGATCAGGTCGGCCTCCGACGAGCGCGACGAGCGCGCCCGCGCGATCAGCACTTCCCGACGTCGCGCGGTGTCGGTCGCGCCCGGCGCCACGCAGTTCACCGTGACGCCGTACTCGGCGTACTCCGCGGCCAGCAGCTTCGCCGCCGCGGTCATCGCCGAGCGCAGCACGACCGACACGGCCAGGTCGGGCTCCGGGCGACGCACCGCGGTGGACGTCACGACGACCAGCCGCCCGAAGCCCCGGTCCGCCATCGCCGGCAGTGCGGCCCGCGCCAGCCTCAGCGGCCCGAGCAGCAGTAGCTCGGTTCCCCGGGCCCAGTCGGGGTCCTGGACGTCCAGCACCCGCCCGGGTTTCGGACCGCCCGCGTTCAGAACGACGACGTCGGCGCGCCGGGCGGCGTCCGCAAGGGGCGTGCACACCGGGTCGGCGAGGTCGCCGGCGACGTACGCGGCTCCCAGCTCGTCGGCCGCCGTCTTGAGACGGAGCTCGTCGCGGCCGAAGAGCGTCACGCGGAGGCCCGCCCGGAGCAGTTCTTCGGCGGTGGCCCGGCCGATGCCGGACGCGCCCCCACCGACCAATGCGGTTCTCATGACCCCGAGGGTGCCTCCGAGGGGAGTACGGTCACCAGACGTGAGTCTCAGTGAGCGGGACACCACCGCGAGCGGCGGGCTGGAGCGGGCGGCCGCGATCCTCGACGCGTTCGACCCCGCGCACCGCGAACTGACGCTCGCCGCGCTGGTCCGGCGGTCCGGATTACCCCGGTCCACCACGCATCGGCTGGCCGATCGCATGCTCGCGCTGGGCTGGCTGGACAAGCCGCACGACCGCTACCGGATCGGCAACCGGCTGTTCGAGCTGTCGGGCCTGGCGCCGATCCGCACCGAGTTACGCGAGTCCGTGCTGCCGTTCATGCAGGACCTCTACAACACCGTGCGGACGACCGTGCAGCTCGGCGTGCTGGACGGATCGCAGGTGCTGATCGTCGAGAAGATCGCCGGGCACCGGCCGATGCCGATGCTCAGCCAGGTCGGCGGCACGGTGCCGACGTTCTGCTCGGCGCTGGGGAGGGCGCTGCTGGCGTACTCGCCGCGGTCGGTCGTCGATGCGGTGCTGGCCGGCGACCTGCCCGCGCGCACCCCGCGGACGCTGACCAACCCGGCGGCCATCCGGCGCGAGCTGGCGGCGATGCCCGACCGCGGCTGGGCGGTCGAGCGCGAAGAGGGCAACATCGGCGTGACCTGCGTCGCCGCCCCGATCTTCGGGCCCGACGGGACGGTGGCCGCAGCGGTGTCGATCACCGGGCCGACCGGGCTGGTGCGACCGGACCGGGCCGGCCCGGCGGTGCGGCTGGTGGCGGCGGCGGCCTCACGGGCATTCTCCAAGCAGTCCCGCTGAGTGGGACACCGGTCTTTCGGTTTCGAGGGCGCGCGCTGACGCTGTGACCCCCGGCACATCGGTGAAGGAGGCGTCCATGACGCTCGGCGGCGGGTACCTGCTCCCATCCGGCGAAGGCAAGTCGCTCGGCGCGATCGGCGTCGGCATCACGATGAAGACCGACGGCGACTCGACCCGCGGCGCGTACTCGCTGTTCGAGTACGCGGTCCCGGCCGGGGTCAGCGGGCCGCCGCTACACGTCCACACCCGGGAGGACGAGTCGTTCGTCTGTCTCTCCGGACGTCTGGAGGTGACGCTCGGCGACCGGAAGTTCGAGTTGGTGCACGGCGACTACCTGCTGCTGCCCCGGGACGTGCCGCACACGTTCAACAACCCGTTCGAGGACGAGGCCCGGGTGATCTCGGTGGTGTCGCCGGCCGGGCTCGAGGAGTACTACGCGGCGCTGGCCGCGCTGCCGCCCGGTCCGCGGGACATCGGCAAGATGAAGGCGATCATGGCCGACTTCGGCCTCGAGCTGCAGCTCCCGCCGTCATGAGAGTCGCGATCGTCGGAGCCGGCGTCGCCGGGCTGGTCACCGCGAAGGTGCTGAGCCGCGTCGGGCATTCGGTGGTCGTCTTCGACCGGACGCCGGACGTCGGCGGGGTGTGGAGCGAGACCCGGCGCTACCCGGGAGTGACCACGCAGAGCCCGCGGGACACGTACGCATTCTCGGACTTCCCGATGCCGCCGTCGTTACCGGAGTGGCCGACCGGCGCGCAGGTGCAGGAGTACCTGGCCGGGTACGTGTCGCACTTCGGGCTGGCGCCGCTGCTGCGGCTGAACACACCGGTCACGCGGGCCGAGCCGACGGCCGACGGCTGGTCGGTGGACGGTTCGGAGTTCGACCACCTGGTGGTGGCGAACGGCGTGTTCTCGGCGCCCGCGCTGCCGGTCTACGAGGGGTTCGCCGACTTCTCCGCGGCCGGCGGACGGCTGTGTGCGGCGTCCGACTTCCACGACGCCCGGTCGGTCGCCGGCCAGCACGTGCTCGTCGTCGGCTACGGGAAGTCCTCGTGCGACGTTGCCGTGGAGGTCAGCCGCTTCGCGGTGTCGACCGACGTCGTCGCCCGGCAGGTCCTGTGGAAGGTCCCCCGCCGGATCGGCGGCGTCGTCAACTTCAAGTACCTCCTGCTGACGAGGCTGGGCGAGGCGTTGTTCGAGTGGCAGCACCTGCGTGGCGTCGAGAGGTTCCTGCACGGACGGGGGGCGCCGATCCGTCGCCGGATGCTCGGGTCGGTCGAGAACGTCACGGTCAAGCAGTACCGGCTGCGTGAGCTGGACCTCGTGCCGGACGGCGGCATCGAGAACATCGTGCGCGGGGCGATCGGGCTGGTCACCGACGGGTTCTACGAGCAGGTCGCGGACGGGCGCATCACGGTGCGGCGCGACCGCGTGATCAAGCGGCTGCTGGAGAAGGACGGCGCTCCGCACGCCGAACTCAGCGACGGGACCGTGCTGCGGGCCGACACGGTCGTGTGCGCCACCGGGTACCGACAGGAGATCCCGTTCTTACCCTCGTCGGTGCGGTCCCTACTGGTGGACGGGCGGGGCAACTACCGGCTGTACCGGCAGATCCATCCGGTGGACGTGCCCCGGCTGTCGTTCGCGGGGTACAACTCGTCGTTCTTCAGCCCGTTGTCGGCCGAGATGGGGGCGCTGTGGATCGCCGCTCTATTGGCGGGTGAGGTGGCGTTGCCGCCGGCGGAGGAAATGCGGGCGCAGGTCGACGGACGGATCGAGTTCATGGATTCGGCGACGTCCGGGCACCATTGCCACGGGACCAAGGTCATCCCGTTCTCGATGCACAACATCGACGAGATCCTCGGCGACGTGGGTCTGGACGTGCCCCGGCGGGTGCGGTTCCAGCAGTGGCTGGGGCCGGTGGATCCGCGGTCGTACCGACGGGTGACGGCGCGCTTCGAAGAGCGATTCCGTCAGTGACCGCGGTGGCGGGTGTAGTGGGTGCGCGACTTGGCGCGGTTGCCGCAGGCTGACATCGAGCACCAGCGGCGGGCGCCGGATTTGGACACGTCGTAGAAGCGCAGCGAGCAGTCGGGGTTGGCGCACGTGCGGATCCGGGACGGGTTCTCCTCGAGGAGCCGCAGGTAGTGCTCGGCCGCTCGCCAGGCGGCCAACCAGGCCGGCGTGTCGGTCTCGACGACGGTCTCGGGTCCGTTCGCGCCGAGCTGACGCCGGAGGCGGCCGTGGCGCAGGGTCTCGTTGAGCGCTTCGGGATCGGCGCTGGTCAGGGCTGCTCGGGTTTGCCGCAGGGCGTCGAGGGTCTCCGGGGAATCCGGGACGGTGCCGGTGAGGCCGGCCGAGGTCAGCCAGGCTCCGAGGCCGCCCGGGAGTTCGAGCAGGTCGTGCGGGCCGTCGTCGTCGGTCCAGCGGGTGTTCATCAGGTCGAGCGGCAGGGGCTCGCCGATGAGGGGGCGGGGGTCGGTGGTCATTTGTCGTGAAGCCTAACCGGGTCGGCCTCTAACCGCTAATCCAGATTTTAGTGGTTAGACTCTGGGCATGACACCGTTCCACCACGGCGAGTTGGCGGCACAGAAGCGGGCCGGTCTGCTGCGCGAGGCTGCACACGTCTCCGCGATGATCAGCCCGGTGATCCCCCGCGGGGCGCGTCCGTTCCTGGCCGAGCAGCCGATGATCGTGCTCGGCGCGGCCGACGCTCGGGGCGACGTCTGGGCCACCCTGCTGACCGGCGAGCCGGGGTTTCTCTCGGTCGTGGGTCCGTCGACGATCGTGATCGGCGCTTCGCCCGGAGAACCGTTGGTTCTCGAGGAACCGACGAAGGTGGGCTTGATCGCTATCGAGCCCGGTACGCGGCGCCGGATCCGCATGAACGGCACGGCCCACCCGGTGGCCGGTGGGTTGCGGGTCGAGCTCGAGCAGGTCTACGCGAACTGCCCGAAGTACATCCAGAAGCGGGTGCCGACGCGGTCGTCGACCCTGGCCGGAGCCCCGGTCTCAGGCGTCGCGCTCACCGGCGAGCAGATGGAGTTCGCCGGCACGACCGACACTTTCTTCGTCGCGACGACCGACCTGGACGGCAACGCCGACGCCTCGCACCGCGGCGGCAACCCCGGGTTCCTCCGGGCGGTGAGCCCTCGACGGCTGAGGTGGCCCGATTACGTCGGCAACTCGATGTTCAACACGCTCGGCAACCTGGAGGTCAACCCGAGAGCCGGCCTGCTGTTACCGGACTGGACGACCGGCACGCTGATCCACCTGACCGGCACCGCGGTCGTCGACTGGGATCCCGGCCACGCGGCGGCCGTGCCCGGCGCGCAGCGTCTGGTCGAGTTCACGGTGGAGCGGGTGGTGCGGGTCGAGGGAGGCTCACCACTGCGCTGGAGCGGCCCCGAGTTCTCCCGCTTCAACCCTCGCTGACGGCTGCTACGGTTCCCGCCGTGTGGCACGGGTTGTGGCGAGCGGTCGGACGAACGCGGATGTTCGCTCCGATCGCCAGTCGGCTGATCGTGGTGGACCGATGGCTGAGCCGGGTCAGTAAGGGCCGCGTGGTCGCGGTCGGGATGGCGCCGTCACTCCTGCTGACCACGACCGGCCGTCGCAGCGGCGAGCACCGGCGCAACCCGCTGCAGTACGCCCGGGACGGCGACGCCTATGTCGTCGTCGGCTCCAACTGGGGTCGCGATGCGACGCCGGGCTGGGTGCACAACCTGCGCGCCGATCACCGGGCAGCCATCGCGCTCGGCGGTCGCACGCTTCCGGTGCTGGCGCAGGAAGTCTCGGGGGCCGAGCACGAGCGGCTGTGGCACCTGCTGCTGGACCAGTGGCCGGGCTACGCGCTCTATGTGGAGCGGGCGCCCCACCGGGTGTTCGGCATCTTCCGGCTCGTTCCCGAAGTCGATTCGGCGGCCGTGCGCTCTGGCCGCTGAGGCCGCGGCTCAGCGCGGGTAGCCACTGGTCCTCGTTTCCTTGGTACTCCACCGGCCGGCCGAGCGCGCGGGCCCAGAGGTCGGCGGCCTGCTGACCGCTGATCGAGGCCGGTCCGGCAAACGTTCGGAGGATCGACGGGAAGTCCGGATCGGTCAGTGCGCGAGCCATCACCTCGCCGACGTCCCGCTTCGGCGGAGCCTGCCTCAACCGGGGGTGTATCCCCCTCGAAGATGTTCGTGGTCGCGGCCGACGCGGCGACCGCGCGCCGGCCGATCAGCGGGCCACCGTTTCAGCGTTCCCCGGGTCGTGTCGCGGAGTTCGGTGTGGACGGGAGGCGCAGGCCCCGTTGCAGCCACCGGGGCGTCGTCCAGTTGGCTCGCCCGAGTACTCCGACCAACGCCGGGGCCAGTAGCCCACGCACGATCACCGCGTCGATCGCGATGCCGAGTGCCAGCGCTGTCGCGAGGACCTTGACCTCCAGCGCAGGAACGGTGGACAACGCGATGAAGGCGAAGAACAGGATCAGGGCGGCCGAGGTGACCAGCCGGCCAGTGTTGGCGATGCCTTCCACGACGGCCTTGTCGGTCGCCGTGCGCTCGTCCGCACCCGGCGTGGTGAGGGAGTCGTACTCCTCCCGCATCCGGGAGAGGATGAAGACCTCGTAGTCCATCGAGAGGCCGAACAGGAACGCGAAGGCCGCGATCGGCACCCAGATGGTCACCGCGCCGGAGGCGGACTGGTTGAACAGCAGGTCCGAGCCATAGCCCTTCTGCCAGATCAGAACGGTGACGCCGTAGGCCGCACCGATCGAGAGCGTGTTCAGGGCCAGCGCCTTGATCGGCAACCACGGCGATCGCAGTGCCCGGGCCAGCAGCAGGAACGTGACGACGGCCACGGCCAGTACGACCCATCCGGCGTTGCCGTAGACAGCCGAAATGAAGTCGGCGTCTTCGGCCGGGGTGCCGCCCACCATCGCGTCACCGAACTCAGCGCCGTCCAGCGTCGTCCGGATGTCTTTCACGGTGGCGCGGCCGGCGTCGCCGGCGGGATCGTCGTCGGTCCAGACCTGGAGGAGAGTCCGGCCGTCGGCGCGCCAGCCGTCGGTATCGGGAGCGACGGCGGCCGCGACGCCGTCCATCGTGCGGAGGCGGTCGAGAGCCCGATCGGTGTACTTCTCGCCGATCAGGACCTCGGTGGGGCGGGCCACGCCCGGTGGCAGGCCGGCGGCGACCGCGCTGGTCAGCGCCTGCGACGCGGGTGATTCGGACGCGATCCCACTCAATTGGGCCGTGCCCAGGGTCAGCGTCAGCACCGGCGCGGCCAGCGCCAGCAGCACGACGACCGAACCCACTGCGGTCAGCCAGCGTCGGCGCAGCACCCCGGCGGCGATGGCGGCCCACATCCGGCTGCGGGTCACGGCCGGCTTACGACGCGGCCAGTTCAGTCTCGGGCCGACCGCGCTGAGCAAGGCCGGCACCAAGGTCAGCGACACGGCGACGCTGAACAGGGGAATCAGCAGCCCGCCGAGCCCGATGCTGCGCAGAAACGGCAGCGGCACCAGGACGAGCGCCGCCAAGGACACCGCGACGGTCACGCCGCTGAACACCACCGACCGACCAGCCGTGGCCATGGCCGTCCGGACCGCGTCGTCGTTGCTGGCACCCCTGGCGGTTTCCTCGCGCCAGCGGGTCACCACCAGCAGCGAGTAGTCGATGGCAACACCGAGCCCGATGAGCGCGATCAGGTATTCCACGACGGCCGAGACATCGGTCAGGTAGGTCAGGCCGAGCAGGGCCACGAACGTTCCGAGGATGGAGACGGCGGCCACTACCAGCGGTAGCCCGGCCAGCAGGGAGCCGAACACCAGAGCCAGCACGACCAGCGCACCGACCCCGCCCAGCAGCACCTCGACGATCAGACCGCGGTCGTTCCCACCGCCTTCCTCGAGAAGGCTGAAGCCGGTGACGGTCACCTCGACGCCGTCACCGGACGCGCGTTCGGCGACCTGCTCCAGGGCCGGTGTCGCAGCGGCGTACGAATCGGGACCCGGCGTGATCGGCGGGTACACGACGGCCACCGCGCTGTCCGGACCGGCGGCCAGGACCTCCGCGCCCGGGTCGGCGGGCGCGACCGTCCGGGTTCCGGGCACTGCTTTCCGGGCGGCGACGGCCACCTCGTTCGCCGCGGCCGTCGCCCCGTCACCCTTCACGACGAGCAGCAGCGGATCGTTGAGCCCGCCGTTGCCGAACCGGTCGAGGATCTGCTGGTTGGCCTCGTAGGCCGGCTGGCCCGGCAGTCGGAATTCCAGGGAGAGGCGGTCGACGGTGGTGGCCGCCGTGGAGGCGCCCGCGACCGCTACCACCAGCCAGACGAGGGCGACGAGCAGCCGGTGCCGCAGTACCAGGTCGGTGAGTCGTTTCACGGTGCTCTTCCGTCGAGGTATAAGGAACCTGATAGGTATCAGCTAACTTATACTTGAGGCATGGAGACCTCGCCATTCGGCTGGAGCGGTGGAGACCCCGACGCCTTCATGGCGATGACCCTGACCCGCACCGCCCTCGCGATGCGCAGGACCTTCGTCGCCGCGCTAGCGCCTTTCGACCTGCCCGCGCCCCAATTCAGCGTGCTCATGAACCTGGTCGAGAACCCCGGCTGCAGTCAGGCCGACCTGGCGCGGGTCGTGCTGGCGACCCCGCAGTCGGTGGGCGAGCTGCTGCGTCAGATGGAGAAGCAGGGCCGGGTCGAGCGCAAACCGCCGACCGGGCGGGGGCGTCCATCCGCGGTCTACGTCACCCCGGCGGGCAGGGCGCTGCTGGACGAGGTGACCCCGCACGTACTCGCCGCCTTCAGCCCGCAGGCTCTCGGCCTGGATCAGGAGTCCAACGACCGGATCAACGCGGAACTCCACACGATGCTGCGCGCACTGGCGCGCCAGAACTAGGCCGCCCTTCGACGAGATAATTTGCGCGTCCGAGCCACGGGAATGGTCACAGAAAGCAATGAAGCCCCGGCCAGTAACCCTGGCCGGGGCGAATTGCGCGAGCTCGCGCGGTGTTCGCGAGCGTCAACCTCGGGTGGAGCTGAGGTTACGGCATAAGAACACCCCAATAACCCTCGTTACCGGCCCTAACCTCCGTCTTCCTGCCACCAGAGAACGCCGTACATCCTGACCGGCGCACTGGAGCTTAAAGACCGACGCTTCCCCTACGACCGCCCGGGCTTCCCGCTGTCCTCGCTTGCAACATCCCCAGATCGATCAGCCAGCCGGGCAGACACAGCCGCATCCAGAATGATCGACGCCAGTAAGTCCACCGCCTGCCGCTACTCCTTCTCCGTCATCGGCACCACCTTCGGCGCAGTCAACCGCGGCACCACCACCCGCGACGGCTCCGCTCTCCGACACCTCTCCACCATCGCCAACACCTCCCCCGCACCCCCAACCGACAGAAACCACCGACCGTACGCCCAACACCCCAACCACACCGCCCCGCCAGGGACAAGGCCCACCCCACAGCCGTAGACCACACCGACCACGAGAGCGCGCTAAGCGCCCCGCGCCGCCTGCACAGATCGCGGCTACTCGAGGGCGTCGCCGCAGCTCGAGGCCCTTCGCCAGGCTCGCCGCACAACCGACCCCGACACTGCCCCCCGCGGCAGATCGCCGACGAGTTGAGGGCGATCCGGAACCGCACGTGCGAACCGAAGAACACTCAGAACCCTCGCTACCACCGGTCCTCGATGGCGGTGTCGACCGTCGATTTCGCCGCTGACGACACCGACGACGAGGCGACTCACGACTGAGCATCGATGCCCGCTGCGCGGCACGAGCGGGATGAAGAACGGCTCGGCGGCAAGAGCGGACGTCGGCACGTCGTGCGGCCGCCCGAGACAAGCAGGTCGACTGTTGTGAGCCGAACATTCCCGGCGTCACGCCGCCGACCGAACGGTGCGCCGTTCCACGCGAAGCTGATTCCACGACGGGGAAACACCTTCCCCGCAAAACTCTCCGGAGGCTGGACGACATGAGCGGCTGCTACGATAACTCGTACGACTACTGCAACGACAACTACTCGTACGACTACGACTGCCGCCCCCGTCGCCGCCACCACAAGCGCCGCCACCACAACGACTGCTGGGACTACAGCTACTGCAACTGAACAACCCAGCACCACCGGCCCGGAACGCGACACCGCGCTCCGGGCCGCTCCACGTCTGGACCGAGGAAACCAGCGATCCGCGGCATACAAAGACGTTGTGCGTGTCGTTTAGGGCGTTGGGAACGTCCTCCTAATGCGCTTGTTGGACTTGGTGTCCCATCGCAGGAGGAGGACGTTCAGTGGGCAACGGTAGCGGCATTTCTCGCGGGGATCGGAACCGGAACGGTCGGCTGGCGCGGTTAAGAGCCCTGGTCCCTGTCTCGAACGCGATCGTCGGGATCGATCTGGCCAACGCGAAACAGATGGTGGTGGTCTGCGACCACGATTCGCGGGTGCTGGCGCGAAGAACGTTCCGCTGCGCGGCGTGGAAACTCGGCGCTGCTTTGGACTGGGCGGCCAAGCAGGCCACCGCGGCCGGCTTCGCGGGGGCGACGGTGTCCTGCGAGCCGACGGGTCACCGCTGGCGGGTAGTGGGTCAGCTGGCCGCCGACCGGGGTATGCCGTTCGTCTGTGTCCAGCCGGTCGTGACCTCGTGGACGCGGCGCAGCGAGGATCTGACCTGGGACAAGACCGACGAGAAAGACGCGGTCCTCATCGCCCGGCTCACCGCGCAACTGCGCTGCTATGTCCCCGAATCGGTCGACGAGGAGTGGGGCCGGCTGCGCCATCTCGGAGCGCGGCGGACCGAACTGCTGACCGAGTCCGGACGGCAGATCCAGCAGATCCGCGCGCTGCTCGAGTGCGTCTGGCCCGCGGCGCTGCAGACCGCACGGCAGCCGTTCAAGTCGGCGACCTGGACCGCGGCGCTCACCGTCCTGCTCGACCGCGACCATGCCGACCTAGCCCGGACACGCCGCCTCGGTCTGGTGCGGTGGGAGACCGCGATCCGCCGGGAAGTCGTCCGCCGCGGCCGCACCCGGCCCTGTCTGCGGATCGCCCGGCTGTTTGTTCGCCGCGCTGGTCGACACGTCCGGGGTCCTCGCCCACCGGCCCGGGGCAATCGAGCGGGTCGGGCTGATCCCAACTCCCGAAAGCACGCGATCACCTCCGCCAACGTGCCGGCCTCGCCCGGATCGGGCACTCCATGCCTCCCCACCTCCCGCAACCGTCCGGGATCGTAAAGGATCCACGCAACACGAATGCCGGGGTGACCAGCAAATTTCGAGAGCAGTGAGCCACCATTACTTGCTCACTGGTGTGAGGAAATCGACCGCGCCGCTGCCTGCTGAATCAGGCACCGCAGCCGTCTTCGAGTGAGCGGTAACCGATTCGGGCGGTGCGTGTGCTGAAGTGTCTCGACGCCGGTACGCGTCGAATACCGCCGCAGACAGGTATACGACGGAGCGTCGCCTCGCTCCCAAGGTCGCCGTTCCCAGCAAACCGCCGACTTCGTAGACGGCTGCACGACATCGCGGCGTCCGGGTTCGTATGGGATTCGCGACGCGAGCGATCGACCTGGGCAAGGTACCGATCTACCGCCCTACGGACCCGAGGACTGATTCATGCTGAAACTCCCGCGCGCACAATCACCGGCAGCAGCAGCTACCGGGCCGGTCCGCCGGAAGTTTGCCAGGTCCGCCGCCGCGCTCGCCCCGCGAGGACTCGGCAGGCAGATCGCACGGGTCGTCGCGGGCTCGGCGGCCGTCGTCACTCTGGCAGCCGGGTTGACGATGGTCGTCGCTGACCCTGCTGCCGCGCTGACCGTCGAAAACGGCACGTGGCGTGCTGTGGGTAGCCAGGATCCGGCGAATTCCTGGGGGGGAACGCATAAATGTGATGCAGGATGGAGCGACATCGGCGCCTCTGTGCAGGCAAGGAAATGCGGAATCAGGTCGGCGAACGGCCAGTCCGTCCAAGGGGCCATCGTCATCCGTAATTCGAGGCCGACGCTCGTCGGCGTACAGGTCGCTTTCATGATGGACACCCTGCACTCCGGCACCTTCGATATCCGATGGGTGTGCCCAGATTCCGGCGTAGGGGCCAACTCGTACTCGGTTTGCTTCGGTCGCACCTTTCAGTACACGGCAGACAAGGTCGGTATTCACGAAGCAGGGGCCAACGGCGTTCCCCTTTATCTGTCGGAATGGACGGTCTAGTACTCGGCGAGAATGGGCTTCAGCGGAGGACGGGTGTCATCGGTGATTCGCTTGGTCAGCGCATACGGCCGGGCCAGCGCGGTGAGCCTGATTCCACCTCGTAGTTCGGCGGATCGCACTCCGCTCTGGGCAGAACTTTCGCTCGTCGGCCCGGGCGTGCCCGGGCGCTAAGTTCCGGAGGCCATGTAGGGGGACTGTCTCGACAACGGTGTTTCCGGCGGGTTGGTCAGTAGGTCTCGGCGGCCGGGAATCGGTCACCGAAGGTGATAGCGAAGGCGTTCAACACCGGTTTCCAGCGCATCGCCCACCTGGTCCTGCCGGTCCCGGTCGGGTCCAGGGATCGGGTGACCAGGTAGAGGCACTTTAACGC